>CAXMOH010000275.1:0-5319 GCA_964194855.1 uncultured Hyphomicrobium sp. | reverse complement strand
AAACCGCCCGCTCTACGGATATCAGTTCGAGGGCGTTCGCCACGATGCGGGCAACAAGCTCGGCTTCCTCCGCGCCACCGTGGAGTTCGCACTCAAGCGCGAGGACCTGGGTGGTCCCTTCCGCGAGTACCTGAAGTCGCTGAACCTCTAGCTCGCGACTCCCTGCTTCCTGCTGCCTACTTCGACGAAGAGCTCTTCGACGAGGACGAGGACGGTGAGGGGGAGGAACCGTCCTTCTTCGCCGTCTTGTCCTTCGAGGAGCCGGCGTCCTTCCCGTCGCCCGAGGTCTTCGCCTTCGGCTCGCCTGTGTCCTTCTCGCCGCCGGACTCCTTCTTGGCGTAGTCGGTGACGTACCAGCCGGTGCCCTTGAACTGGATCGCCGGGGCCGAGATGAGCTTCTCGACCGGCTTCTCGCAGGTCGGGCACGCTGTGAGGATGGGGTCCGAGAACTTCTGCACCCGCTCAAACGTGCCGCAGCCGGGACACTCGTATTCGTATAGGGGCACTCTATTCGACCTCCGAAACTCTCATTCTTGCATAGTTACTCATCGACCCCCCACCCCTATCCCCTCCCCACGTAGCGGGCTCGGGGGACGCTCCGTCGAGCTTGCGAGACGAGCGTCGACCCCGAGTGTAAGTCGAGACGCGCCAGCGTCGCCTCCTACAGGCCGGGAATGCCTGAGCAGTCCTGCACGCGCACGTGCCCGGGGAGGGCACGTGCGCGTGCTCGCTTCAGCGCGTTTGCTCTAGTGCACCTCCGCCCAGCTCTTGCCCAGGCGGGCGTCGACCACGAGGGGGACGGCGAGCTCCAGGGCGCCCTCCATGACCCGGGTGACCAGGGCCTTCGCGGCGTCGGCCTCGGCCTCCGGGACTTCGAGGAGTAGCTCGTCGTGAATCTGGAGGATGAGCCGCGAGCTCATCTTTCGCTCGTGGAGCTCTCGCCAGAGATCGAGCATGGCTCTCTTGATCAGGTCGGCGGCGGAGCCCTGGACGGGGGTGTTCATCGCCTGGCGCTCGGCCTCCATCCTCACGGGACGGTTCTTTGCGTGGAGGTCGGGGAGCCGTCTGAGCCGGCCCAGGAGAGTCCGGACGGTCCCGGTCTCCCGGGCTTTGTCGATGGTCTCGTCGATGAACGACCTCACTCGCGAGTATCGGGCGAAGTACGCCTCGATGAACGAGTCGGCCTCTTTGCGCGACACGCCCAGGTCCTTGGCCAGGGTGAAGCCCGTCTTCCCGTAGAGCAGCGCGTAGTTGACCATCTTGGCGATCCGGCGCTGCGCGTCGGGTGGAATCGGGGATAGGGGGCCGAAGACCTCGCTGGCGGTGCGATCGTGAACGTCCTCGCCCCGTCGAAACGTATCGATGAGGGTCTCGTCCCGGCTCAGGTGAGCGAGGATCCGGAGCTCGACCTGGCTGTAGTCCGCGGAGAGCAGGACATGACCGGGCTCGGCCACGAAGGCTTCACGGATGCGCCGGCCCTCCGCGGTCCGGATGGGGATGTTCTGGAGGTTCGGGTCCGCCGAGGAGAGGCGGCCGGTGGCGGCCACCGTCTGGTTCATGGTGGCGTGGATGCGGCCGGTCTCGGGATTGATCAGCTCGGGCAGTGCGTCCACATAGGTCGACTTCAGCTTCTGGATCGACCGGTATTCGAGAATCTTCCGGGGCAGCTCGTGGACGAGGGCGAGCTCCTCGAGGACGTCTTCGGCCGTCGAGGCGGCTCGTGTCTTGGCCGTCTTCTTCCCGCTCTTCATCCCGAGCCGCTCGAAGAGCACCTCCCTCAGCTGTGCCGGGGAGTTGATGTTGAACTCCCCCTTGGCGAGGCGATGAATGTCCTTCGTCAGCGCCCGAAGCCGGATCTCCATCTCCCCGCTCATCGAGTCGAGGAGCTCCCGGTCCACCTTCACGCCAACGCGCTCCATGTCGGCAAGCACCTCGACCAGCGGCATCTCGACGGATTCGAAGATCGGGATGAGCTCCTCTTCCTCGAGCCGAAGGGTCATGGGCTCGTCCAGCCGCAGGACGACTCCGGCATCGCCTCCCGCGGCGCGTGCGGTGGGGTCGGCGGCGGCATCTTCGGCGGCGATCCCTCCGGTTCCAGGACTCCGCCGCTCCTCCAGCACCTCGAAGGCCATGTCCTCGAGGGCATGGCCCCGGCGACCGGGGGTGAGCAGGTACGAGGCGAGGAGGGCATCGAAGTCGAGCCCGGCGAGAGGGACGCCCAGGCGGCCGAGGACCACGTGGTCCCGCTTGGAGTGGGCGGAGAGCTTGCGCACCTTCGGGTTCCCGAGGAGGGGCCCGAGGAGGGCGAGGGCTTCGTCGGCCGGCAGCGCTTTGGGAAGGTCCAGGCCCGAGTGGGCCAGGGGGACGTAGACGGAGTGGCCGGGACGCCAGGCCAGGGCGATCCCGAGCACCCGTGCGCGCATGGCCCGTTGGCTCGTCACCATCACCGTGAGAGCCACGCGCCCGGCCGCGCTGGCCGCGCCCACCGCGGCCTGGATCTCCTCCGCTCCGGTGAGGATCTCGTGCTCCTCGGCCGTTGCAGCCACGTCGGGGACGTACTCCCGGGCCAGGAGCTGAAACTCCAGCTCCTTGAAGAGGGCGTGGGCCTTGGATCGATCCACCTCGTGTCGCTTCAGCGCCTCGAGGTCCAGCTCGACGGGGGCGTCGGACCGGAGCGTCACGAGCTGCTTGGACAGAAGCGCCAGGTCGGCGTGGTTCTGGAGTCCCTCCCGGTAGGCCTTGCGCTTGACCTCGCCGGCGTGCTCGAGGACCGCCTCGACCGGGCCGTAGGTGCGCACCAGGTCACGTGCCCCCTTGTCGCCGATGCCCGGCACGCCGGGAACGTTGTCGACGGAGTCTCCGACGAGGGCGAGAACGTCCGCGATCCTTTCGGGGGGCACTCCCCACTTGGCCTCGACGGCACTTCGGTCGAAGCGGATCGCGCCCGTCCCCTCGCGACCGGGGTTCAGGACCTCCACGTCGTCGCTCACGAGCTGGAGCAGATCCTTGTCCGCAGAGACGACGACGACCTCGAGCCCTTTCTCCACGGCCAGTCGCGTCAACGTGGCGATGGTGTCGTCCGCCTCGAACCCGGGCACCTCGCTCACCGGGAGGCGGAACGCCTCGCACACCCGTCGGACCCAGGGAATCTGCACGGCCAGCTCGTCGTCCATCTTCGGGCGATTCGCCTTGTACTCCGCGTACTGCTCGTGTCGGAAGGTCGGCCCGGGGGCGTCGAACAGGATGCCCACGTACTCGGGGCTTTCGTCGTCGAGGAGCTTGCGAAGCATGGTGGTGAAGCCGTAGGTGGCGTTCGTGGGCAGGCCCCGGCTCGTGGCCAGTCCGCGAATCGCGTGGTAGGCGCGGTGGAACTGACCGCTCCCGTCCACCAGGTAGAGGCTCTTCTTGCGGGGCATGGCCGGATTCTACTCTGCTGTCCTTGGCGTCGGATCGGGGCTAGAATCCGCCGGCAATGGTTTCCCGGCTGGCGGCCGTGCCTTTGCTCCTCCTGTCCCTCGGCGGCTGCCTCACCTACGAGTACGAGCACGAGTTCTGGCTCGACGTGGACGGCTCGGGCACGGTGAACGTGACCGGACGGCCCGCCCTGTGGACGGCCATGAAGGGCCTGGGCCGGCCCGAGGACCCGGACGGCACCGCCACGGAGAACACGGTGCGTGAGCTGTTCGAACGCTCGGGCCTCGAGGTCGAGCGTGTCACCCTGACGCGACGCGACGGCCAGTCCTATCTCTTCGTCTCGGCGAGGTTCACCGACGTGAACCGGCTCTCGTACACCCCCGCCTTTCCCGATCTCCGTGTGGCGCTGGAGAACGAGAAGGGGCGGCTGCGCCTCGACGGCAGTTGGCAACGCCCCCTCGACGCCCCGGACATCGGGGAGCGGGACCGGGAAGGGCTGATGGCGGTGCGCTTTCATCTCCCCAGCAAGGTCTACAGCCACAGGAACGCCAGTGACGGCGTGGAACGGGGGAACATCCTGGGATGGCGCCAGGACGTGAGCGCGGCCCTGGACGGTCGTCGACTCGAGCTCGGCGCGGTCATGGGCCGGCGCAGCATCCTCTTCTCGACGGTGCTGCTGTTTGGCGGGGCGGTGGCGCTGGCCGTCCTTCTCCTCACCCTGGCCCTCTGGGCCACCCTGCGACGGGGACGCCGCGACCTGGAGGAGACCGAGTGAGCCCGGGCCCGCGACCCGGCTCGGCGTATAATCGTCGCTCGCAGGACGCCTTTTCCAGCTCTCCGACACCCGAGGTCCCATGAACATCACGCTCTCCGTCACCCCTCTCTCCAAGACCCCTGTCGATCTTCTGGCGGTCATCCTCGACGAGGACAAGACGCTGCACGAGATCGACGATCCCGCCGTCACCGCGCACGTCCAGCGTGCCGCCGCCGGCTTCCGGGACAAGACCCTCAAGCGGGAGTACTTCGCCACCCTCGAGGAGGGGGCGAGCGCCCGGGCGCTGGTCGTCTATTGGAGCCCGCAGCTCAAGAGCTGGAACCTCTGGGAGAACGTCAAGACCCTGACCGCGCGGGCGCTCCGGGTGGGCCGCGACTACAGCCTGCCGAGAATGGGAGTCCTCATCAACAGCAAGGATGCGGCCCCTTTCGTGGGCAAGGTGGTGGAGGGCGCGCTTCTCGGCAGCTACACGTTCGACCGCTACCGCCAGGAGAAGGACGACTTCTTCCGCAAGGAGGCGTCGCTCACCCTCTTCGTGCACAAGGACCACGAGGCGGACGCCGAGGCCCGCAAGTCCCGCTACCTCTGGGTCTCGGAGAACGTGAACCGGGCTCGCGACTTCATCAACGAGCCCGGAGCCGTGGTGACGCCGGAGGCCCTGGCGAAAGAGGCCACCGACATCGCGAGCGAGGTCGACCTGGAGGCGGAGGTCCTGGATCCGGCGGCTCTGGAGGCGAGGGGCTACCAGGGCATCGTTCGGGTGGGTGCGGGCAGCCAGCATCCCGGGAGGATGATCGTCCTGCGTCTCATCCCGCGGAAGGCCTCGAAGGAAACCGTGGCGATCGTGGGCAAGGGGGTCACGTTCGACACCGGCGGGATCAGCCTGAAGCCCGGAAACATGATGTGGGAGATGAAGGGCGACATGGCAGGGGCAGCGGCGACGCTGTTCGCCATGCGCGCCCTGGGGAAGCTCCGGCCCCAGCTCAAGGTGGTGGGGATTCTCTGCTGCGCCGAGAACATGCCCGACGCCAAGGCCCAGCGGCCGGGCGACATCCTCGTGGCGAAGAACGGCAAGTCCATCATGGTCGACAACACGGACGCCGAGGGCCGGCTCGTCCTTTCCGACGGGC
>CAXMOH010000274.1:0-7961 GCA_964194855.1 uncultured Hyphomicrobium sp. | reverse complement strand
GCCTCCGTCGACCTTCTGATGGCCCGCACCATCTGCTCCGGCAAGTTCATCGTCGTCGTGGGAGGGGACGTCGCCGCCGTGGCATCGGCCGTCGACGCCGGGGCGGCCGTCGCGACCGGAGGGGTCATCGAGCAGCGGGTCATCCCCCGCGTGCACCCCTCGGTCTTCCCCGCCATCTCCATGGCCGTCGACCTGGAACCCGACGAGGCGCAGGCCCTGGGCGTCGTGGAGACCTTCTCGGCATCGAGCGTCGTCGACGTGGCCGACATCGCGGCCAAGGCCGCGGCGGTGAAGCTCTTCCGCATCCATCTCGCCATGGCGATCGGCGGCAAGGGTTACGTCATGCTCACGGGCGACGTGGCGAGCGTGGAAGCCGCCGTCGAAGCCGGCGCCACGGTGGCCGCCGAGGAGGGGATCCTGGTGGCGAAGGCCGTCATCGCCGCTCCCCGGAAAGAGCTCTTCCGCGAGTTCATCTGAGGGAGAGAGACCGTCCTCTCGGCGGGTGCTCTCGAAGGGATCAGACTCGAACGAGCTGTGGAAGATGGTCGAAGTGCTTGTCCCGATCGTGAAGAACGAGGTCGTGCTGGAGCACCAGCGCTGCGATCCACAGGTCCTTCGTGGGGATGGGGGTGCCTTGCGAACGCAGCTGTCGAAACGCTCGCGCGTAGTGGTGGGTCGTCTGATCGTCGGCGTAGACAACCTGGACTCCCTCCTTCATGAGGAACTGTCGCAGCACGCGCTCGCTCTCCGCCGGACGGCGCCCCAGCGCAAACCCAGCTCGCAGCTCGCCTACGACCACGAACGGAAGGAAGACTGCGTCGACGACAGCCAGGAGATCCGACGTCTCCTGGCGACCCTTGCACAGATCGACGTAGCGATTCGTGTCGAGGGCCAGTCTCACTTCCAGATGTCCTCATCCACCGTGTCCTGAGCCTGGAGTGCGGCCTCGAGCGCGGCGTCGGCCTTCCATGTTCCGGCCACGTCGCTCAGATCTCGCCTGACCACGGGCTCGCGGCCAAGGCCAATGCCCTCCGCCAGTGCTTCGATCGCCACCTCGTTCAGGCTCCGGTGCTCGGTGCGCGCCCGCCGACGGATCGCCTCGTCGACTGGCCCGGGTATTCCGCGAATCGTGTACTGCATGCTTTAAGAGTAGGCAATGCCTGCTCACTCTGCAAGCATCTCTCTTGGAACGGGGCGACGAGCGGCCGTCTCTCCCAACAACGAGGTGCTCAGTCGTGTGCGGGGTTTATGATGGCCTCCCTGCGGGCCTGGACCCGCGTTCACGCCGTTGACTGAGGGAATGATCGATGGCGTCCAGCACTGAAAAGCCGATTCGGACCCTGGCCGTCCTCACCAGCGGTGGCGATGCACCGGGGATGAACGCGGCCGTCAGGGCTGTGGTGCGGACGGCCCTCGAGCGGGGCGCCCGAGTGTTCGCCATTCGGGAAGGCTACGAGGGGATGGTCGAGGGAGGCGAGCTCATCCAGGAAGCGCGTTGGGACCTGGTGGGCGGCATCCTCCACCAGGGTGGCACTGCCCTGGGCACTGCGCGCTCGGAGCGGTTCCGCACCCGTGAAGGGCGGCTCCAGGCCGTGGAGAACCTGGTCCGGGCGGGCATCGACAGCCTCGTGGTGATCGGCGGCGACGGGAGCCTGACCGGGGCCGACCTGCTGCGCCGCGAATGGGGCGCCCTGGTCGAGGAGCTGGTCGCGTCGGGCCGGCTCGATGCCGCAACGGCCGGCCAGAAGACGCCCCTGAGCATCGTGGGGCTCGTGGGCTCGATCGACAACGACATGGCCGGAACCGACATGACGATCGGCGCCGACACGGCGCTGCACCGCATCACGGAGGCCGTGGACGCCATCGCATCCACGGCAGCGAGCCACCAGCGCACGTTCGTGGTCGAGGTGATGGGCCGCCACTGCGGCTTCCTCGCCCTCATGGGCGCCATCTCGACCGGGGCCAGCTGGGTGCTCCTCCCCGAGAGCCCGCCCGACGTCGACGACTGGGAGGCCACGATGTGCGCCCGGCTCAAGGCCGGACGGGAGGCGGGTCGTCGCGACAGCATCGTCATCGTGGCCGAGGGTGCCCGGGACCGACACGGCAAACCCATCACCGCCGAGCACGTCCGCAACGTGCTACACGAGCGCCTGGGCGAGGACGTCCGGATCACGATCCTCGGCCACGTCCAGCGAGGCGGAGCGCCGAGCGCGTTCGACCGGTACATGTCGACCATGGTGGGGCACGCCGCGGTCGAAGAGCTCCTCGCCTCGGAGCCCGGTTCCGAAGCCCAGCTCATCGGCATGAAGGATAACCGGGTGACGAAGCAGCCGCTGATGGAGTGCGTGAAGCTGACACACGAGGTCGCCCAGTGCGAGAACGCCGGGGACTTTGCCGGCGCACTGGCCCGGCGCGGGAGACGATTCGAGAACAACCTGAGGACCCTCCGGACGATCGTGCGCGCCCTGCCCCACCCTCCGACGGCCGGGCAGAAGCGACTGAACATCGCCCTCATCCACTCCGGTGGGCCGGCTCCGGGCATGAACACCGCGATTCGGGCCTCGGTGCGCCTGGCCCTCGACAAGGGCCATCGCATTCTCGGCGTGCGCAACGGCTTCCGGGGACTGGTCGCGGGCGACATCGCGGAGATGGAGTGGATGAGCGTCAACGGCTGGGCGAGCCGGGGTGGCGCCGAGCTCGGCACGAACCGGCGAGGCCCCGCCGACGGCGAGCTCTACGCGATCGCCAAGCACCTCGAGGGCCACGAGGTCGACGCAGTCCTGATGATCGGGGGCTGGACGGGCTATCAGGCGGTTCACAAGCTCCGCTCGGAGCGCGAGCGTTTCCCTGCGTTCGACATCCCGATGATCTGCATGCCGGCCTCGATCAACAACAACCTGGCCGGCTCGGAGATCTCCATCGGCAGCGACTCGGCCCTGAACTCCATCGTCGAGGCCGTCGACAAGATCAAGCAGTCCGCCGTCGCCTCGCAGCGCTGCTTCGTCGTCGAGGTCATGGGCCGAAGGTGCGGCTATCTCGCCCTTCTCGCGGGCCTCGCCACCGGAGCCGAGCGCGTCTACACCCACGAGGAGGGCGTGACGCTGGCCGACCTGCAACGGGACCTCGCCGCGATGGTGGAGGGGTTCCGCCGGGGCAAGCGGCTCGGCCTCGTGGTCCGGGCGGAGGGGGCAAATCCGCTCTACACCACCCCATTCATGTACGCGCTCTTCGAGCAGGAGGGCGGCGAGCTCTTCGACGTCCGCCAGGCCATCCTGGGTCATCTCCAGCAGGGCGGAGATCCCAGCCCCTTCGATCGGATCCTGGCGACGCGATTTGCCGACGAGTGCGTCGAGTACCTGGTGCGGGAGGCTGGTTCCGAAAGCCCGGGCGCGGCGTTCATCGGCGTCCAGCAGGGGAAGGTGGCCGTCACGTCGATCGAAGAGCTGCCCCGTCTCATGGACATGAAGAACGAGCGTCCCCGGGACCAGTGGTGGCGAGCCCTGGAGCCCCTCGCGCGACTGCTGGCCCAGCCCGGCCCGAAGTCCGGATAGTTGATGTGCGGACTCTAGCGAAGAGCGTCGCGACGTGCGCTTCCGTGGTGGCGACCGCTGCCCGGCCGGTGGCGGCTGCTCCGACGAAGGCGGCGCTGGCCTCAGGATGAACTGCTTGGCGGCGGCATGCAACCGAGCAGCAAGAGAACGAACGGCGAACGCCTACGCGAGGGCCTCCTTGCAGTAATCGACGCACCTCTTCAGCTCTGCCATCACCGTCGAGCCTTCCGGGACGGGATACTCGAGCTCGATCGTGGCGGGGAACTTGTACTTCTCGCGTTTCATCAGCTGCAGGATCTCCCGGAGCGGCGTCTGCCCCTGTCCCCAGGGCATGTTGTTCGTGCGGTCGTCACCGTACTTGCGATCCTTGCAGTGCATGCTGGTGATGCGGGCGTGGTGCTTCTTGATGAACGGGATCGGCGATCCGGAGATCGCGGCGGTGAAATGGCCGGCGTCGAGATTGATCCCGTTGTACGGCGACTGAGCCAGCGCCGCATCCCAGCTGTGGGCATCCACCTGCGTGTGGTTGTGGTAGCCGACGTAGACCTCGTGCTTGGCGGCGAACTTGCCGATGCGCTCGGTGTTGTCGCTCAGCTCCATCGTCACGTGGCTGGCGCCCAGCGCCTTCGCGGCCTCGAAGCAGTAGTCGTACTCGGCGTCCGGCATGGACTCGGTCAACGCCAGCTTGAAGCCGTAGATGCGGACGCCGGCGTCGTTGTACATCTTGCGTAGCTCGGCAAACTTGTCCATGGGTGCCGACAGGCGCCACTTTTGCATTTCCTCGGCCCTGGCCTTCCGCGCCGCCTGCTGCTCGGGCGTCAGCTCTCTGCGGCGCCGCTGAGGGGGCGCGTTCCCACCTGTAGCCGCAGCCGCTGGGCCCGCACCGGGGGGAGGACCCTGCCTCCGGCGAGGGGGGGCTGGCGGCGCTCCGGCGAAGACCTCGGCCGGCGGGCTCTGCATCTCGACGCCGCCGATGCCGAGCTTCACGATACCCTCGAGGATCTCCTCCGCGCTGCGCGCCGTACCGCGAAAGGCGTACGGCGCAATGATGCCGATCTCCACGCCGCCGAATGTCGAACCCGCCGGGGCGGCCAGGAGCGAGCCCGGTCGGGCCAGGAGGTGGCCCAGGGGCAGGGCCCCGAGCCCCAGCTTCAGCAGATCTCGTCTCGCGTATGCCACGGTATTCTCCTTTCGAGGGCTCACAGGCTGATCTCCCAGCCCTTCCGGAATGTGGGCTTCACCCATTTGTTGGCGTCCTGGTTGTTGGTGAACTCGCCTCTTCCGGAGTCCCACATCAGCGGTCCTTCGTAGTGGACGGCTGCAGGACTGGCTCGCCGCACCGGCGGCCTTGGCTGTCTTGCGGATGAAGCCAGGACGAGAACTCGCACTGGTTCTGGTCTTCATGAGCGACTCATGATCGGTCGGTTCTTGGGTTCAGGCGCTGCCGTCGTCCACTGTAGTTTGCATGACACCGCTGTGAATGCAAAGAAACTGTAAAGCTGCCTCCCACGTACGCCCCGGTCTCCCAGCGAGTCTGGAATCGCGGAAAGACAGATGCCGTCATCATGCGCCCGGGGTTGCAGTGGAGACCACGCGATGGCGACCCGGCCTCCCAGCGGACGGAGGCCTATCTCCGCTACGAGCACTCGCAACTGTACGTACCTACCCTGGTGCTCAACCCTCGCCCTTCGCCCTCGGAAACACGCTCCTCGAGCGATCGAGAGCGTCCTCGACGCCCGCCGGTTTGACATCTCTTCACTTCGCCGAGCGGCAGCTTCCCGCTACCCTTGCCAGCGGATTCAGACAGAGAGAGGAGTCGCACATGCGGAATCGCCGCCTTGGGATCGCCCTGGTGGCTCTCCTGGCTTCGTTGGCGTTGCTGCGCTCGTCCGTGAGCGGCAACGCCCCGGAGGCCGAGCGCTACTGGCCGAAATGGCGAGGGCCGCTCATGACCGGGGTCGCCCCCCATGCCAGTCCCCCGGTCGAGTGGAGCGAGACGAAGAACGTCCGCTGGAAGGTCGAGATCCCGGGCAAGGGCTCCGCGACCCCGGTCGTCTGGGGCGACCGCATCTACGTGCTCACAGCCGTGGCAACCGGGGACCGCGTGGCAGTCGCCCCGGCGCCTGCCCCGGCTCCCGAACCCGGCCGACGACAGAGACGCGGCCCCCGCGGCATCACGCCGGAACACGTCCAGAGGTTCATGATCCTCGCCCTCCAGCGCAGCGACGGCAAGGTGCTGTGGGAGCGCGTGCTGCGGGAGGAGCTGCCCCACGAGGGGACGCACCAGACCGGCACCTGGGCCTCGTCCTCGGCCGTGACAGACGGCGAGATGGTCCTGGCCTTCTTCGGCTCCCGAGGCCTGTACGCCCTCGACATGGACGGCAAGCCGCTCTGGGAGAGAGACCTCGGGGAGATGACGGTCAAGCTGGGGTTCGGGGAGGGCAGCACACCCGCCCTCGGGGACGATCGCGTCATCGTGCAGTGGGACCACGAGGGGGAGTCGTTCATCGTCGCGCTCGACCGAAAGACCGGCAAGGAGCTGTGGCGCCGCTCGCGGGAGGAGGGCACGTCCTGGGCCAGCCCGCTTCTCGTCGAGCACGACGGCCGGATCCAGGTCGTGACGAGCGCGACGAACAAGGTCCGCGCCTACGACGCCGCATCCGGTGACGTGATCTGGGAGACGCCAGGGATGACCCAGAACGCCATCCCCACGCCGGTGCACCGCAACGGCTTGCTGTTCCTGACCAGCGGCTTCCGGGGCAACGCCCTCCTCGCCGTCAACCTCGCCGAGGCTCGCGGCGACATCTCGGCCTCTCCGGCGATCACCTGGAAGTTCGACCGCGACACACCCTACGTGCCGTCTCCGCTGCTCTACGGTGACGAGCTCTACCTCCTGAAGGGCAACAACGGCATGCTCTCCTGCTTCAACGCCACGACGGGAGACCGACACTATGGACCGACTCGGCTGGAGGGCGTCTCCAACGTCTACGCCTCGCCGGTGGGCGCTGGCGGACGCATCTACGTCGCGAGCCGCGAGGGCACGACCGCGGTGATCCAGCGCGGCCCCGAGTTCAAGACCCTGGCCACGAACACTCTGGAGGACGGGTTCGATGCATCGCCGATCGCGGTCGGCTCCGAGCTCTATCTTCGCGGCCACCGATTCCTTTACCGGATTTCCGAGTAGTCTCTTGTCGAATCAAAGGAGGAGAACCATGAAGCGCACGATCGCCCTCACGTTCCTCGCTGCCGTCGCTGCCGGCACCGCTCTCGCCCACCCGCACTTCAACAAGACCGTGACGGCGTCGCTGCCGGGGGGCGTCGAAGCGAAGATCAGCTACAACACCACGCCCGCCAACGAAGGACGGGCCGCCAGCGCTGCCGTCGGGCAGTTCGTGACGCCGCGGCGGCCCGTCCTCGAGCTCTCCGGCGACGTGAAGATCGGCGATGTCTCCCTCGCGACAGGGCAGTACACGATTGGCGTCATCAAGAACGCCGACGACGACTGGACCCTCGCCCTCTATCCGGGACGCCTCGGCCGCGGAGACACGCCCGACGCGGCCAAGGTGATTCGCCTCGACTCGGTGTTCTCGAAGGACAAGGGCAGCGCCAGCCACATGCTGCTCGACGTCACACCGGGTGACGGGAAGTTCGAGGGCAAGGCCGCCCTCACGCTTCACTTCGGCTCGCTGTTCCTGTCTGGCGCGCTGAGCTGACGCAGCCCTGCCCGAAGTTCGGATAGCTGCCTGACACCGGCCTTGCACGCTGGACATATTTTTGCGGCACGATCGCCCCCTAAACCGGTCTAACATATAGACTTTGTACGGACCCAAGGGCGGCCCCCGGTGGCCGAGCGACCCGGGCAGGGGTGGTCCGGTCGCGGAAAGCGGAGCACGGACATGAACGAGACCCAGGGCGACGAGGCTGGGAACGGGGGCCGCCGGATCAACCCAATCGCGCGCTTCGCCGTCGAGCGCCGCGTCACCATGGGGATGATCGTGCTCGGCGTCATGGTGCTGGGCTGGGTGTCGCTCACGCGGTTGCCTCTCGAGTATCTGCCGGCCTTCTCCTCCTCGAGGGTGTCGGTCAGGGCCACCTACCCCTCCTCGTCCCCGGTGGAGACGGAGCGGCGCATCGTCCGGCCACTCGAGGACTCCCTGGGCACGATCCAGGGCATCGAGACGATGAGCGCGCGCGCTTCGTCCGGTGAGGGCAGCGTCGACATCACGTTCCAGGACGGGACCGACATGGATCTCGCGGCAGTCGAGGTCCGCGACCGCGTCGACCGTGTCCGTCATCTGCTCCCACCGGACCTCCGCCGGGTTTACACGCGGCGCTTCCAGAGCACGGATCTCCCGGTTCTGCGCTTCCACGTGACGGCGGACTGGCCCAAGGACCGGATGCAGCACTTCG
>CAXMOH010000273.1:0-8673 GCA_964194855.1 uncultured Hyphomicrobium sp. | reverse complement strand
GCGAAGGACCTTGCCGTGCCCGGCCAGAAGTTCACGTTCGGAGTGGTCAAAGCCGCCCAGGCCCGGGGCGACTTCCAGGTGCTCGCCGAGCGCGACCGCCGGGCCATGCGAGCGCACCTGGGCCCGGACGTGGCGGCGGGGCTGAAGACGCTGAACCGGGCCATCGAGAAGGCGCTCGACTAGGGAGAAAAGGGGCACACCAGATGCAGCTCGGGATGGTTGGCCTGGGACGGATGGGCGCAAACATGGTGAGGCGCCTGATGCGAGGCGGGCACACGTGTGTCGTCTACGACCGCTCGCCGCAGGCCGTCGAAGCGGTGGTCGAGGACGGCGCAAGGGGCTCGGCGTCGCCGGCCGAGTTCGTGAAGATGCTCGACAGGCCTCGCACGGCGTGCCTGATGGTGCCCGCGGCGTACGTGGACTCCGCGATCGACGACCTGCTGCCGCTGCTCCACGAAGGCGACACGATCATCGATGGTGGGAACTCGCATTATCACGACGACATCGTCCGCGCGAAGGCCCTGGCCCCCAAGGGCGTGCACTACGTCGACATGGGCACGAGCGGCGGCGTCTGGGGCCTCGAGCGCGGGTACTGCCTGATGATCGGTGGTGAGGACGAGGTCGTGAAGCGTCTGGACCCGATCTTCGCCACACTGGCCCCGGGGCGCGGCGACATCCCGCGCACGCCCGGTCGCGAGACGATGGGCGGCACCGCGGAGAACGGCTATCTCCACTGCGGCCCCAGTGGCGCCGGCCACTTCGTCAAGATGATCCACAACGGGATCGAGTACGGCCTGATGGCCGCCTATGCGGAGGGCCTGAACATCCTGAAGAAGGCCAACATCGGCAAGGCGGACAGAGACGTCGACGCCGAGACGACACCGCTCCGGCAGCCCGAGCACTACCAGTACGACTTCAACCTCGCCGACGTGACGGAGCTTTGGCGGCGCGGGAGCGTCGTCGCGTCCTGGCTGCTGGATCTCACGGCCGGGGCGCTTGCCGGCAACCCGGCTCTGGACAACTTCGCCGGCAGGGTTTCCGATTCGGGCGAGGGGCGCTGGACGCTGGCCGCGGCCAACGACGAGGCCGTGCCGGCCCATGTGCTGACCTCGGCGCTCTACGAGCGCTTCGCCTCTCGTGACGAGGACGACTTCCAGAACCGCGTCCTCTCCGCCATGCGTTTCGGCTTCGGCGGCCACGTGGAGAAGAGGTGATGACCACCCGTCTCTACCTCGTGCGTCACGGGGCCACCCAGCTCACCAGTGAAGACCGCTTCTCGGGCACCGTGGGCGTGGATCTCTCGGACGAGGGCCGCGATCAGGCGCAGCGGCTGGCCGCGCGCCTGGCCAGCCACCCCATCGGTGCGGTGTACTGCAGCCCGCTCAGTCGGACCGTCGAGACGGCCCAGATTCTCGCCGAGCCCCACCGACTCACGCCCGCACGGAGGGGTGGCCTGCAGGAGATCGGCCACGGCCGCTGGGAGGGGCTCGCGCGCCGGGAGGTGGAAGAGCGCTACCCCGACGAGTACGCGGCGTGGGAAGCCGACCCTTTCACTTTTGCGCCCCGGGGGGGCGAGTCCGGGCTGAGCGTTCTGGCACGTGCGCTGCCCGTCATCCGCGAGATCGTCCTCGCGCATGAGGGCGACCACGCTCTGATCGTCTCGCACAAGGCCACGCTGCGTCTCGTTCTCAGCAGCCTGCTCGGCTTCGACGCCCGGGGCTATCGCGACCGGCTGGACCAGTCTCCGGCCTGCCTCAACGTGCTCGACTTCAAGGATCCCGTTCGAGCACGCCTCATGCTCTTCAACGACACCTCCCACTACGTCGACTGTCCCCCCTCACCCGAGACGAACCTCTCCAAGTGGTGGGACCCGAGGCAGAAGTGACGACCAAATCGCGGGTGCGCGGGCCGCTCCGGGCCGCAACGCTGCTGCTGATCCTGGCGGGGGGCGTGCTCCTGCTGAGGGCCCTTCCCGTGGAGACGGCGTTCCTGCGTCTCGAGAGCGAGACCAGGGCCCTGGGCTGGCTGGGCCCCGTGGCCTACGGCGCGGCCTACATGCTCGCGGCGCTCGTCTTCGTCCCGGGCTCCGCGCTGACCCTCGGCGCGGGGGCCGTCTTCGGCCCGTGGCGGGGCCTGGTGGTCGTGTCCCTGGCCTCGACCGCGGCGGCGGCCGCCGCGTTCCTGATCGCGCGGCACCTCGCCCGCCACCGGGTGGAGTCGCTGGCGCGATCCTACCCTCGCTTCCGGGCGGTGGATCGCGCGATTGCCGAAGGAGGATGGAAGGTCGTTGCGCTGCTGCGGCTGTCTCCGGCCATGCCGTTCAGCGCCGGAAACTACCTCTTCGGCCTCACGGCCGTGAGCTTCTGGCCCTATGTGTTGACGAGCTGGGTCGCGATGCTCCCGGGGACATTCCTCTACGTCTACCTCGGCCACGCCGGCCGCGTCGCCGCCAGTGGGAGCGAGCGCACCCCGGCCGAGTGGGCTCTCCTGGGCGCGGGCCTTCTGGCCACCGTTGCCGTGACGGCCTACGTGACACGGCTTGCTCGGCGGGGCATGGCGCGGCAGGACGGGCTCGGCGGTGAGCCCACACCCGATGACGCGCCGCCGGAGAAACGCTGAGCTTGAACCAGATCGAGCACGAGCGCATCCGCTTGCTCCTGTACGACTGGTCCTTGAACGAGAGAAGGTGACACTTGTCCGACGCCCGCACCGAGACGCTGCTTCGCGAGATCCCCGCCCTCGCCCCGCTCGACGTGCACAACGAGCGGCTCCTGCAGAACGTCCACCCACCGGCCTGGGTGAATCCCGAGCCGACGGGCCGCTACAACCTGGTCGTGGTGGGCGCGGGCACCGCCGGGCTCGTGGCTGCCGCCGGCGCGGCCGGCCTGGGAGCCAAGGTGGCCCTCGTCGAGCGGCACCTGATGGGGGGCGACTGTCTCAACGTGGGCTGCGTGCCGTCGAAGGCCCTCATCCGCTCGGCCCGGGCGATGGCGGACATCCGCGAGGCCGGCGCCTTCGGCATCGACGTGCCCGAGGGAGTGGAGGTCGACTTCCCCCGGGTCATGGAGCGCCTGCGCCGCCTGCGCGCGGACATCAGCCCGAACGACTCGGCTCGGCGCTTTCGCGACCTGGGCATCGACGTCTTCCTGGGTGAGGGGCGCTTCGCCGGCCCGGACCGGGTCGAGGTGGCGGGGCGCACGCTTCTCTTCGCCCGGGCCCTGGTCGCCACCGGCGGCCGGGCCGCCGTGCCCTCGATTCCGGGCCTCGAGAAGGCCGGCTACCTGACGAACGAGACCCTGTTCACCCTCACCGAGCGGCCGCGCCGCCTCGCCGTCCTCGGCGCCGGCCCCATCGGATGCGAGATGGCCCAGGCCTTCGCGCGCCTCGGCTCGCGGGTGGTCCTGCTGGCGCGGCACGGGATCCTCCCCCGGGAGGATCCGGAGGCCGCGTCGCTCGTGGCGCAGGCTCTCGACCGCGACGGGGTCGAGACGCGGTGCGCCGCCCAGGTGAAGGAGGTGCGGCACGGCCCCGGCGAAGAAAAGGAGCTCGTCGTGGAGTGCGGTGGCGAGACGACGAGGGTCACCGCCGACGCGATCCTCGTGGCAACGGGACGCGCACCGAACGTCGAGGGCCTGGGTCTCGAGGCCGCCGGGATCGCCTACGACCGTGCCGGGGTGGAAGTGGACGATCGCCTCCGCACGTCCAACCGGCGCGTCTTCGCGGCCGGGGACGTCTCCTCGCGGTACAAGTTCACCCACATCGCCGACGCGCTCGCCCGCATCGTGATCAGAAACGCCCTCTTCTTCGGGCGGGCCCGAGCGAGCGCCCTCACCGTACCCTGGTGCACCTACACGACGCCCGAGGTCGCTCACGTGGGGCTCGACGAGGCGGAAGCCCGCACGCGCGGGCTCGCCTTCGAAACCCTGCGGCTGGAGCTCGGGGACGTGGACCGGGCGCGCCTCGACGGCGACGAGGGCCTCCTCAAGCTGGTGGTGCGCAAGGGCACCGACCGGATCCTCGGGGCGACGCTCGTCGCCCGCAACGCCGGCGACATGATCTCCGAGCTCACGCTCGCGATCGGGTCGGGGGCGGGGCTCCGCACGCTCGCCGAGACGATCCACCCCTACCCGACGCAGGCCGAGATCCTGAAGCGCGCGGGCGACGCCTGGAGCCGCACGCGGCTCACCCCGAGGGTCAAGCGGCTCTTCGAGACTCTCCTCGCCTGGCGCCGCTGAGCGCGGCGCGCCTGAGCCGTGAGCCCGAGGTTCCGTGAAGCCGAAACGGTAAGCATCTGACGCCCGTGCTCGACGGCCGGACCAAGCTGGAGGCTATCATGACCACGGAGGCTGAATGAGCAAACCTGAGAGCCTGCTCGCGGTTGTCGCACTGGTCGGCCTCACCACCTGCATCAAGGGATGCGAGACCTATATGTCGCAAGTTGACGTACACGAGGAATGCATCGAGGATCGGCGCTAGGCCACCTAACTGGCAGAAGGCGCCCAGTGCCGTGATCGCGATGCTCTTGCGGAGCGCGTATGGATTTCAGCGGGAAAGTAGCCGTCGTGACTGGGGCAAGCGGAGGCCTGGGACGAGAAATCGCTGTGGCTCTGGGCACCGCGGGGGCCCGGGTCGGCTTGGTCGCACGATCTCGCCAGGGTCTGGAGGAGACCAGTGGGTTGATCGGCCAGCCAGGGAGTCAAGTCCTCTGCACCGATCTCCGTGATGAGAAGGCCATTGCCAAGCTCGGCGACTCCGTCGAGGCTGCTTTCGGCGCGATCGATATTCTCGTCAACTGCGCTGGCGTCTGGCACGATGAGCGAACCAGGTACCACGGTCCCCACTTGGTGGAGACGCCGGTCGAGCGGATCCATGAGGTGCTCGAGGTCGGGGTCCGGGCACCGTTTCTGTTGACTCGCGTGTTCTTGCCCGGGATGGTCCAGAGGCGAATGGGGAAGATCCTGCAGATTTCTGCCGCGTTTGGCGGTCCACAGGACGGTGTGGGCTGGGTGCATTACTACGTTGCGAACAAGGCCTTGGACGCATTTACCGCGGCTCTGGCGCTCGAGCTGCGGGAGCACAATATCCAAGTGAACTGCATCGCGCCCGTTTTCGTGGCCACCGACGCTGTCAAACGCTTCTACCGGAGCGAGGCTCAGAATGGCACGGCACTCAAACCGCTTGATGTCGCCGAGCTGGCCTTGTTCCTGCTCTCATCTCGTGCTGATCACATCAGCGGCCAGGTCATCGCGGTGCGGAGCAAACACGACCATGGCTGATCTTCTCTGTTGGGACCCCCTGGGCGACGTCTGGTAGCCAGCGCTCCCCCGGCCCCGACTCGTCGAGGTCCTGATCTGGCTCCGCTGCCTCCCCGGTCGAGGGCGCCTGATCAGCGAGCGAGCGCCCGGCGCCGTTCTCGCCTGACGACGACTTGCAGGACGGGGTAGCCTTGACGCCATGAAACAAGCGGGCGCCGTCTTCGGCCTCATCGCCTGCTGCGCTTTTCTGTCCTTCGCCGACGGGCGAGCGGGACCAACGCCGTGCGCGAAGACGTATCTCGTGAGGCCCGCCACCGCGCCAGCCCCTCGGATCGACGGCGTCCTCGAGGAGCGCGAATGGCCGGCGGAGAGCTGGGACGCGGAGATGACCTTCCCCTGGAGGGAGGAGGCCGCTCCCGCCACGGCGTTCAGTCTGCAGGCCGACGACGAGGCTCTCTACTTTGCGTTCCGGGTCGTCGACGAAGACGTCGTGATCATCGAGGGCTCGCCGGACGACGAGGAGCTGGTGGCCCGCGGGGATCGGGTCGAGCTGTTCTTCGCTCGGGACGGGGAGCTGAACGAGTACTACAGCCTCGAGATCGACCCGAGGGCACGGGTCCTGGACTACCAGGCGACCTTCTATCGACGCTTCGACAGGGGGTGGGAATTCCCCGGGCTGGAGGTGGCCGCCCGACAGCGTCCCGACGGCTACGACGTCGAGGGGCGCCTCCCCTTCGGCGCCCTCGAGAGCATGGGGCTGGCCCTCCCGCCGGACGAGCCGTTGCTGGCCGGCGTGTTTCGAGGCGAGTTCAGCCATGGCGCAACGGACATCCACGAGAGCTGGATCAGCTGGGTCCGCCCCGACGCCGAAGAGCCGGACTTTCACATCCCGTCTTCGTTCGGGTGCCTGCGCCTCCAGACCGCCGAGTGAGGCGAGGGGGGACCGCATAGATGTGAGTCCGTCGCTTGCCAGTCCCCGGAAACCGTGACACAACCCCCGGGTGCTCCAGTACATTGGACTGATCCTCGGCCTGGGCCTGCTCATCGTGCTCGCGCTGCGCGGCACGAACATCATCCTCGCGTCGATCCTCTCCGCGCTGGTGGTTGCGGCCACGAACGGCCTGAACCTGTTCGACGCGATCACGGACGACTTCACCTCGGGCCCGGTCGGCGGCTTCACCTTTGCCGGCCGTTTCTTCATCCTTTTCGTCACAGGGGCCGTCTTCGGGCGTGCCATGGCCGAGAGCCACGCGGCGGCGAGCATCGCGCTGGCGCTCGCCCGGGCGCTGGGCGCGGATCGGGCGTTGTGGATCGTGGTGCTGGCCTGCGCGCTGCTCACCTACGGCGGAGTGGTGGTCTTCGTGGTGCTGTTTGCGGTGTACCCGCTGGGCCAGAAGCTGATCGAGGAGGCCCGCATCCCCAAGCGCCTGCTCGGGGCGGCCATCGGCCTGGGCGCCGGCACATTCACCATGACCGCTTTGCCGGGCACGCCTTCGATCCACAACGTCATCCCGGCCACGGCCCTCGGCACGGACCTGTATGCCGGGGCCTGGCTCGGTATCACCGGCGGAGCGCTCATGTTCGGACTCGGCATGTGGTACCTCGAATGGCAGCGCGTGCGTGCGCAGGCGTCGTTCGTGGCTGCCGACGAGCCCACGGACAGCCCCGTGGCCCCCGAGGACCTGCCGGCCTGGGGTCTCGCGATCGTGCCGATCTTCGTCGTCCTCGGCATCATCCTGCTGCCGCGCCTGCTCGGCCTCGCCGTGGACGCGGGAGACGGATCGCTTGCCGGCAGGGTCGCGGAGCTGGGCCGAGCAGAGCCCGTCGCCTGGCCGAGCTTCGCGCTGATCGCGGGCACCCTCGTCTGCCTGGCCATGTTTGCCAGGCTGCGCGTGTCGCCGCTCGTCACCTTCGGCCAAGGTGTCGACGACGGGCTGCTGCCGTTGATCAACACCGCGGCGGTGATCGGCTTCGGCAGCGTGGTGACGAAGACCGCGGCCTTTACGCTCTTCGCGCAGTTCATGCTCTCGCTCGACCTGCCGCCCCTGCTGTCGCTGTTCGCCACGGTGAACGTGCTCTCGGGCCTCGTCGGCTCGGCCTCGGGCGGCCTGCAGATCTTCATGAGCACGCTAGCGCCGAACTTCGTCGAGATGGGTCTCGACGCGCAGGTCGTCCACCGCATCGGCGCCATGGCCAGCGGCGGGCTCGATTCTCTTCCCCACTGCGGTACCGTCGTGGCGCTGTTCATGATCATGGGCGTCAAGCACAAGGAAGCGTACAAGGACTTGGGCGTCGTCACCGTCGTGGTGCCGCTCGTCGCCACGCTTGCGACCATCGGGCTCGCGCTTCTCTTCTAGCCCGGGGAGCGCCAGTGCTGCGGTACCATTCGCCAGACGAGCCCATCCAGACAAGGAGGCACGGTGAGCACGAGACAATTGTTCCATCACGGATTACGGAGGGGGTTGGGTTTCTGCGCCGCGATGCTCGGCGCGTGCGCTCTCCTCGCGTCCGGGGCGGCCCGCGCCGCCGATCCGCCTCCGGCGCCCGTGAGCACCGCCGAGTTCGCCTCGTGGATGGCGGAGATCTCCAACTGGGGTCGTTGGGGCGCGGACGACGAGCTCGGGACGCTCAACCTGATCACGCCGGAAAAGCGCCAGGCCGCCGCCCGTCTGGTGCGCGACGGCGTCACCGTCTCACTGGCGCTGGATCTGAATACGCAGCCGGACGCGCTGAACACCAATCCATTCGAGCACAAGCTATTCGTCGCGACGTTCGGGGGCCACGAAGTCGCTGGGGACACCTACAGCGTTCAGTACCACGGCTTCGCGCACTCGCACCTGGACGGGCTCGCGCATTTCGCGCACAAGGGGAAGATGTACAACGGCGTCTCGGTCGACGTCCTGAAGGAGACCGGCGCGGAGCGGCTAGGCATCCACAACGTCTCTGCGGGCATCTTCACTCGCGGGGTTCTGGTCGACATGCCGACCTTCAAGGGTGTCGACTTTCTGGAGCCGGGCACGGCGATCACGGCAGCGGACCTGGAGGCGTGGGAGAAGGCGACCGGCACCCGGGTGGCCAGCGGCGACGTGCTGCTGCTCCGAACGGGACGCTGGGAACGGGTGCGGCAGAAGGGTCAGTGGGACTTCCTGGAGAGAGCCGCCGGCTTCCACGCCTCCGTGGCCATGTGGCTCAAGGAAAGAGACGTGGCGATGATCGGCTGTGACGGCGTGAGCGACGTCATGCCGTCCAACGTCGAGGGCCTGCTGAATCCCCTGCACGAGCTGGTCGTGGTGGGGCTCGGCATGCCCATCCTCGACAACCTCGATCTGGATGCGTTGGCCGCCGAGGCCCGGACGCGGGATCGTCGGGAGTTTCTCTTCGTGGGCGCCCCTCTTCGCGTGCGAGGCGGAACGGGCTC
>CAXMOH010000272.1:0-9017 GCA_964194855.1 uncultured Hyphomicrobium sp. | reverse complement strand
GCGTCCCTCCTGCTCGAGCTGGTCGTACGAGTAGTCGTCGGGCTCCGTCTTCAGCAGCCACATGGCTCGGGCCTCCTGGGTCTCTTGGGGGATCTTACTCCTCCTTAATTATTCATCGACCCCCCACCTCAACCTTCCCCCTACCCCCTTCCGTTGCACGCCCAACGGACCAAGAGCTCCATGCGCCCCGCGCAGAAAACCGTTGACTGCGGCTGCCGCCTTCCGTATTCTTACAGTGTAAATAAGAGAAAGCACTGTAAGACATGCCGAGCTTGACGCCAGATACGATTCGTCAGCGGGTTCGGACGAGGCTTCGGGAGCAGAGGACGCTCGTGGAGGAGCTGCTGCGCAAGCGCGAGCTCCTCTCGGGCTCGCTGTTCATGCGGTTCGGGGTGTGCGGGAAGAAGGGCTGCGTCTGCCAGAGCGGCCAGAAGCACGGTCCTTACTACGTCCTGTCCAATCGCAGCGGTGGGCGGGGCGGGTTCGCCTATCTCGACAAGACTCAGGTGCGCCCCGCCCGGGCGCTGGTAAGGGCCTACCGGGAGTACCGGGCCGACCTGGGGCGCCTCCGAAAGGTCAACGAGCAGATCGTGACGCTGCTGAAGCGCTACCAGGAGGCCACGACGCGGCGGGGCGGGCGACGGGTGGGCGTGCCTTTGAAATTTGCGGTTTGAAAAAGTGAGATATACTCGTCGGTTAGCGCCAACTATTAAAGCAAAGGATCAAGGTTTGGCACGCGAGGACGACGGGTTGGGCGGCGAATCAGGGCTCCGAAGGAAAGCCTTCGTCCTGGGCACCGTCATCGCCCTCATCGCGCTGGCCGTCGGATCGGTTTTCGGGGACCGGGGCCTCTTGAGCCTGCTCGAGAAGAGGCGGCAGGTCGAGGACCTCCGGGTGGAAATCGGGGCCCTGCAAGGTTCCAACACACGGCTGGTCAGGGAGATCTCCGAGCTCCGGCAGAGCCCGCGGGCGATCGAACGGCTCGCCCGCGAAGAGCTTGGCCTGGCCCACCCCGACGAGACGGTGTTCCTGATCCGCGAGGATGGCGGGGACCGCCGCCCTTGAGCGAAGAGGCTTCGGACCAACGCAGGCGCGGCGATTGTGAGCTTCGCCCTTGACAGGGCTGCGAGGAAACGGCGTATACTGGCGCGCGTTCTGGCAGATCTCAATTAAGGACAACACACTCAGCCGGCCCGACTCTGAGGAGGATTGAACTCGATGGCAAAGCCCATGACCAAGACGAAGATTGTGGCGGCCCTGGCCGAAACCCTGGGCCTCACCAAGAAGCAGGTGACCGCTTTCTTTGAAGCCCAGGCAGACCTCGCCTACAAGGAAGCCAAGAACGGCTTCACGATCGCAGGGATCGGGAAGCTCGTGGTCCGCAGCTACAAGGCCCGGATGGGCCGGAACCCGCAGACCGGCGAAGCGATCAAGATCCCGGCTCGGAGACGCCTGAAGTTCACGATCGCCAAGGCGGCCAAGGACGCGGTTCTGCCGTCCTAGGCCAGGTTCTTTAGAAGCAAAGGGCGCGGGACAGCGGCCCGCGCCCTTTGTGTTTCTCGTTCCCTGCCGCTCGACCGCGCCGGGCCCGGCCGTCGCACGGCCGAAGCCACGCGTCCAGTGGGGCTCAGCTCCCGCTGGCCGTCCTGATCTTGCCCTCCAGTCCGGACACGAAACCCTCGAAGTCCTCCGCGTCGACAACGATCTCGATCTTCCCTGTCGGCATCTTTCGGACTTGGCCGGGGTGCCGGGGAAGGAGCGGGATGACCAGCATCTCGCGGGAGAGCCCCATCGCGTCCGTCACCGCGAAGATGGCGGTCATTTCCTTCATCGTCACTTCCTCGAGCATCGGCACCTCCGCCGGCAGGATCGCCGGTTGTCCTGAGCGGGTCAAGGCGTGCCTCTGCCCCGCCACGGGCTGCTAGAGTGACGGCGGTGTCCTCTCCACGACATTCCGCTCGCCCCCCTGCCCCGGCTGCGGACGAGCTCCTTGCCTCGGTCCTGGCCGTCGTGCGTGGGCTGGCCCGTGAGGTTGGCGGATCCCGGGCCGAGCGCGCGGTGAGCCCGGACGCGTCTCTCGACCGGCGGGTCGGCCTTGGGAGCCTCGAGCGGGTGGAGCTTCTGGCACGGCTCGAGAAGGCCTTCGGACGGTCTCTCGACGACCGCTGCCTCCAGATCGACACCGTGGCGGGTCTTGCCCGGGCGGTGGTCGAGGCGGCCCCCGAGACGCCTCTCGAGCTGCCCGAGCGGGTCCCGGGAGACGTGCCGGGGGTGGCCGCGGACATCGGATCCGGTGTCCGCACGCTCCACGAATCCCTCTGGCGACACGCGCGGCTCGACGGCGGGCGGACCCACGTGTTTCTGCGCGAGGAGGACGGGACCGAGCGGACCATCACATACGCGTTCCTCTACGGTGAGGCCGCGGCCGTGGCCGCCGGCTTGCGGGAACGCGGCATCCGCCCGGGCGACACCGTCTCCTTGATGCTGCCCACGGGGCTCGACTTTCTTCGGTCCTTCTTCGGCATCCTGATGGCCCGAGCGGTGCCCGTCCCGATCTACCCCCCGGTTCGACTCGACCGGCTCGAGGAGTACGCCTCCCGCCAGGCCGGAATCCTCGGCGACGCCGGGGCGCGTCTCCTGGTCACGATCGCCCGCGCCCGACCCGTGGCGAGCCTCCTGCGTCCCCAGGTCCCTTCGCTGAAGGACGTGTTGACCGCGGACGAACTGGCGGTCCCCGGCGCCCCCCCGGACGAGCCGACCGGCGAGGCCGGCGACCCCGCCTTCATCCAGTACACGTCGGGAAGCACCGGGCAGCCGAAGGGCGTGCTGCTCACCCACGAGAACATCCTGGCCAACATCCGAGCGATCGGGATCGGCTTCGAGGTCCAACCCACCGACGTGGCGGTCAGCTGGCTGCCGCTGTATCACGACATGGGTCTGATCGGATCGTGGCTCTTCTGCCTTCACCAGGGGATCCCGATCACGCTCCTGCCGCCCACGGCCTTCCTGGCCCGGCCCGAGCGCTGGCTCTGGGCCATTCATCAGCGGCGCGCCACCCTCTCCGGCGCCCCCAACTTCGCCTACGAGCTGTGCGCCCGCCGAGTGCCGGACCAGGCCCTGGAGGGGCTCGACCTCTCGTCATGGCGTGTGGCCCTCAACGGCGCGGAGCCCGTCAGCCCCGGCACAGTGGAGCGGTTCACGAAGCGATTCGAGCCGTTCGGTTTTCGTCCCGGGGCGCTGCTCCCGGCGTATGGCCTGGCGGAGAGCTCCGTCGCACTCGCGCTGCCTCCCGTGGGCAGCGGAGCGCGGTTCGACAGGGTCGCGCGCCGGCCATTTCAGGACGAGGGGCGAGCCGAGCCTGCAGTGCCTGGCGATCCGTCCGCCCTCTCGTTCGTCTCGGCCGGCCGCGCCCTGCCCGAGCACGAGCTGCGGGTGGTCGACGATGCCGGCTCCGACGTCGCGGAGCGGGTCGTGGGTCGTCTCGTCTTTCGAGGCCCATCGATGACCAGCGGCTACTATGGCAACCCCGAGGCCACCGCTGCCGTCACGCTGCCGGGCGGCTGGCTCGACAGCGGCGACCTGGCCTACGTCGCCGGTGGCGACCTCCACATCGCCGGACGCCGCAAGGACCTGATCATCAAGGGGGGGCGCAACCTGGTGCCCCAGGAGATCGAGGAGGCCGCCTCCGAGGTGAAGGGCATCCGGCGAGGGTGCGTGGTGGCCTTTGGCACTCCGCACCCCGAGCTGGGGACCGAGGCTCTCGTCGTGGTGGCCGAGACCCGGCTCACCGATCCGGCCGACCGGGAGCGGCTCGAGAGGGCCGTGATCGAGTGCGTGAGCGCCGTCGTGGACGTTCCCCCGGATCGTGTCGTCCTCGCCCCGCCGGGGGCGGTGCTGAAGACGTCGAGCGGAAAGGTGCGTCGGGCGGCCACACGGGAGCGCTTCCTCTCCGGGGCCATCGGGCGCGCCCCACGCACCACGGCCGCCCAGAAGATCCGCCTCGCCACCGCCGCCGGCCGCGAGGCGGCGGGCCCGTGGCTTCACCGAGCCGGGCGCGCCCTCTACGCACTCTACCTGGCCGCGGTGCTGCCTCTCGTCCTCCTGCCTTCGTGGCTCCTGGTGGCTCTCGTGCCGAGCCGGCGTCTCGCCTTCGTCGCAGAGCGCTTCACCGCCCGGTGGGGGCTCCGCTTCGCCGGGATCCGACTCTCGGCGGAGGGACTGGATCGACTCCCCGCCCGGGGGCCCGCGCTCCTGGCGTGCAACCACGCCTCCTACTTGGACGTGCTCGCCTTGATCGCCCTCCTTCCCCTCGACGTCCTTTTCGTCACCAAGAAGGAGGTGGCCGGCTACCCGATCATCGGGACCTTCATCCGACGCCTCGGCCACTTGAGCGTCGACCGGCACGACTTCCAGAAAACCGTGGCCGACACCGGGCGTGCGGCGGAAGCCCTCGCCGCAGGAGAGGTCGTCGCGCTCTTCCCCGAAGGAACGTTCTACGCGGCCACGGGGCTGCGGCCGTTCCGGCTCGGAGCGTTCAAGCTGGCTGCGGATGCCGGTCTCCCGGTGGTGCCGCTCATCCTTCGCGGAACGCGGCGCATCCTGCGCGATGGCGCGCGGCTCCCCCGCCCCGGGCGCGTCCGCCTGCGTGTGGAGGATCCGGTCCCGATCAACGGCACGGACATGCGCGCCCTCGTCGAGCTCCGCGACCGGGTCGCCGACGTGATCGCGGCCCACTGCGACGAGCCTCGACTCGACCTGGTGTCGGCTGGAGTGGAGCGGGAAACAGGGAGCGAATGCCCGTCCGACTGACCCTCGACGACGTCCGTGCTGCCGGGGAGCGGATTCGTCCCCACCTCTACCCGACGCCGCTGCGCCCGAGCCTCGCGGCACCGGACCACGATCTGCGCCTCAAGCTCGAGTGCTGGCAGCCGACGGGCTCGTTCAAGGTGCGGGGCGCCCTGAGCGCCATGGGTGCATTGAGTCAGGCCGAGCGCCGCCGGGGCATCGTCGCGGCCTCCGCCGGCAACCACGCCCTCGGTGTGGCCTGGGCGGCACAGTGCTTCGGCGGGGCGATCCCGGCCACCCTGTTCGTGCCCACCACCGCGCCAGGCGCGAAGGTCGACAAGCTTCGGCGCTTCCCGGTGGATGTGAGGCAGGCGGGTGCGACCTACGACGAGACCGTGGAAGCGGCAGAGGCCTTCGAGGAAGAGACGGGCGCCACGCCCGTGCACGCCTTCGAAGACCACCGGACAGCCGCGGGCCAGGGAACCACGGGGCTCGAGGTCCTCGAGGACTGCCCGGGGGTGGGCACCCTCCTCGTCCCAGTGGGAGGGGGTGGCCTGATCGCCGGTGTCGCCGCCGCCGTGAAGGAGCTCGACCCCGGCGTTCGGATCGTCGCGGTCCAGCCCGAGGCCTCGCCCGCGCTCAGCGAGTCGTTGCGCCTGGGCCGCCCGCTGCTCACCTATCCGGCGCGCCCAACGCTGGCCGACGGTGTCGCCGGGGGGATCGGAGAGACCGTGTTCGAGCACCGGGACCTCATCGACGAGGTGGTGCTGGTGACAGAAGAAGAAATCGAGGATGCGATCGTGGCGCTCCTCTCCGCCGATCAAGTCGTGGCGGAGGCCTCTGGCGCCCTCGGGGTGGCCGCCGTCCGCTCGGGGCGCGTCGCGCAGGCGGACGAGCGGCCGATCGTGGCGGTGATCACCGGTGGAAACATCGACGTCGGTGTTCTCGCGCGCCTCCTCGCGGCCCGCTCGTGAGGGTCGAGCGCCCGGGCGACCGGCGCTTTGCCCGGACTGTCGGCCTGGTTCTTGCGGCCTCGGCGGGAATCCTGGGGGCGCTGGTCCGCGGCTGGGTGGGCGCCGCTTCCGGGCTGCTCGCCGGCGCCCTTCTCGGTTTCGTGCTCCACCGCATTTTCGACCGCGGCACCGCTCGCAGGCGGGCTGCTCTCGCCTCGCCGTTTCCGGAGAGGTGGCGGAGCCTCCTGATCGAAGCCTACGATCACTTCGAGCGCCTGCCGGCCGACTGGCGCCCTCGCTTCGAGACCGACCTCCGTCTTTTTCTTGCCGAGAAGCGCATCACCGGCGTGGGCGTGGACGTCACCGACGAGCTCCGGCTCCTCGTGGCGGCCTCCGCGGTGACCTTGAGCCTCGGGTGGCCGGACTACGAGTGGGGCCAGCTCACAGAGGTGCTCCTGTATTCCCACGACTTCGACCGCGACTACACCGTCGGGCAGAAGGAGCTGGCGGGGCAGGCCCACCCCTGGGGCACGGTGATCGTCTCGGTGCCGTCCCTCTTCCAGAGCTTCGAGCACCCGGACGACGGCTTCCATGTGGGGATCCACGAGTTCACTCACATCCTCGACGTGGACCACACCCATTTCGACGGCATCCCCGTGGGCCTGGACGGCTCACGGGCGCGGGAGTGGGTGGAAGTGGCGGAGAAGGAGATGGCGCGACTGCAGAAGGGGCGATCCGCCTTCGACGACTACGGGGCTCACGATCCGGTGGAGTTCCTCGGGGTGGCCGTGGAGGCCTTCTTCGAGATCCCCCAGGAGGTGCGCCGGCGCCACCCCGAGATCTACTCGATCCTGTCCAACTACTTCGGCCAGGACCCGGCGGCGTGGGACGACGCACGGGGCCTCAGGGAGTAGTAGCAGCCACCATGCGTCTCGACCTTGCTCTCATCCGCCTCCACCCGACGCTCTCCCGCCGGAAGGCGCGGGCGGCCATCGAGAAAGGCCAGGTGAGCGTCGACGGAGCGCGGGTGCGCGAAGCGGGCCACGAGGTAGCGGACGGCGCAAAGGTCGCCTGGGATCCGAACCGCCCGAGCCTCCCTCGAGCCCGCTGCTCGCTGCCCATCCTGCACGAGGACCGGCACGTCCTGGTTGTCGACAAGCCGGCGGGGCTGCTGTCGGTGCCCACGGGCCCGCGTGAGCGGCCCGAGGACACCGTCCTCAGCCGGGTGCGGGAGTACGTGGTCCATCTTCGGCCGCGGGAGGGGTTCGTGGAGCGGGTGCACCGCCTCGATCGCGACACGAGCGGGGCCCTGGCGTTTGCGCTCTCGCGAGAGGCCCGCGCCGCTCTCATCCAGATGTTCCGCGCTCATCGGATCGAGCGACGCTACCTGGCGATCGTGGCCGGGTCACCGCGGGCCGACCAGGGCGTCGTCGACGCCCCGCTCCGAGACGCCTGGGTGAGCGGGCGGCGTGCCGTCGCCCGGGCGGACGAGCCCGGCAAGCCGGCGCTGACCCGCTGGACGGTGCGGGAACGCCTCGGCGGCGCGGCCCTCCTCGAGGTCGAGCTCGAAACAGGCCGGCAGCACCAGGTCCGGATCCATCTGGCGCACATCGGGCTACCGATCCTCGGCGACGAGGTCTACGGGACGCCCCGTATCGGGCGCACCGCTGCGCGACGCCCGATGCTGCACGCCTGGCGGCTCGCGTTCGCACACCCGCTGAGCGAGGGGCGCGTGTCGGTGAAGAGCCCCGTGCCGGCAGACGTCTCCAGCGCCCTGTCCCGGCTGCGCCGGGTCTCCTAGGAGAGCGCGGCGAGGATGTCGAGAAGACCGGTCGGCGAGTCCTCGAAGTGGACTCCCACCTGGTACGAGAGTCCCTCGAGCCGTCCCCAGATGGCCCGGCCGGGGACCTCGACGGCAGACCCCTTGGCCCCTTCGCTCGCCGGGGTCTCGAAGATGACAGCGACTTCGGAGCCACGAGCGACGTCCTCCCCCACGCGCAGCCGGCAGCCGTAGGGAGACAGGTCCATGGCCGTGGCCGGGCGCCAGTCGGCGTTGGCCTTGTAACGCACGGTCAGCAGGCACGCCTTGCGGGCCGTGATGCGGCGGTTGCTCGGTCTCGTGTCGATGGTTTCGCTCATTGCTCGGGGCCGACGACTGCAACGACTCCACGGAGTACGGAGGGATACGAAAGTATAGCTCCGCTCCCGCAAGCGCGGCAAATCCCATGATATTCTCTGAGGTCGTGAGGCACTCGAACACTCTGGCCCTCATCCCCCTGCTCCTTCTGCCCGCCTGCGGGGGAAGCTCGTCCTCCCCGTCGAGTCCGGGGCCACCGAGCGCCACCCCCGGGACGGGCTTCGGGGTGAGCGGCGTCGTGTTCTACGACGAAAACGCCAATGGCATGCTCGACCCGGACGAGGTCGTGCGACTCCCGGGGGCCACCGTCAGCGTCGGCGGGCGGACCGGGCAATCCGGGGCGGACGGCCTCTTCACGGTCGCCGGTGTCCCTGCCGGCTCGCAGACGGCCCAGGCCGACAGCAGCGGCCTTCCCCCCTACTACGTGCCCGGAGCGGCGGCGTCGGTGAGCATCCCCCAGACGATTGGCTCGTCGGTCGCCGTGCCGGCCGTCCTCGACATCGGGGGGAACCGGCCCAACCATTACCTGGCCTTCGGCGACAGCATAACGAGCGGAGCCGGCAGCGGCGGAGGCGGCTACCTGCCCTACCTCACGGCGGACCTGCGCTCCTACCTGGGCGACGCCTTCATCGCCAACGCCGGAGACCCGGGCACCAGGAGCATCGAAGGCGAGGCGCGCATGACGCGGGAGTTGGGACGGCACGACCCCGCCTTCACGCTCATCCTCTACGGAACGAACGACTGGAACGCAGCCGTCTGCCGAAGCGAGTTCCCCTGCTACACGATCGACGCGCTGCGCTCGATGATCCTGCAGGCCAGGGACGCGGGCTCGAACCCCATCCTCGGAACCATCCCTCCGGCGAACCCGGCGTGGTTGGACAGAAACGCCACGGAGCGCAACATCTGGGTGGACCAGATGAACGACCTCGTTCGTTCGATGGCTCGGCAGGAAGGGGTGCCCATCGCCGAGATCCACGACGATTTCCTCGCCCAGCCGAGCGTCCGGGATCTCTTCTTCGATCACGTGCACCCGAACGACGCTGGATACCAGATCATCGCCCACTCGTGGTGGAATGCCATCACGTCTCCCTCGTCCGCCGCAGCGTCGTACCGGACGAGCGGCATGGCTTTCGGATTCGACC
>CAXMOH010000271.1:0-12310 GCA_964194855.1 uncultured Hyphomicrobium sp. | reverse complement strand
CGCTCCGACCTGCTCCGCGGCCAGCTGCGCCGCTGGACGGACCGGGTGGCCGCGGCGGGGAAGGCGGACGAGCTGTTCGAGCTCGAGCTCTGGCTCCGCAGCTTCGAGCGGTTCTTCCGGATCGGGAACCAGCCCCTCTCCGATCGGGAGACCCGTGCCCTGGCGCTGCGGACCTGGTCCGAGGAGCTGAGGCTCGTCGATCACGCCATCCTTCGCGTGGTCCACCTGTGCACCTCGATCCTCACCGAAGCCGAGGCGGACATGACGCGCTTCGACCGGTACGTGGAGACCAGCCTCGGCCGCGAAGAGAGCCTCGACCCCTACATCCAGAAGCTGGTTCGTCTCACGACGCCGGAAGCGGCGCTGACCCTGCTGCGTGAGTCCTTCGAGGACATTCACCTCCTGCTCCTGGACCTGGTGCAGCTGGCGCGGCTGCCGTACGCAACCTTCGACGCCGTGGGGAAGATCCTGTACCGCGAGGTCCGCCGCAGCGACCTCCTGGCCATGATCATCGACAAGAAGTTCAAGCCCGTCCACGACAAGATCCGCAACCCGGCCATCCGGGAGCTGATACGCAAGATCCCGGAGGCGACCGACCGGCGCCAGGCGGCCAAGGTGTTCCTCGAGCTTTTTCGGCTTCTCCACTACCTGGAGTTCACCGATCCGGACCGGTTGTCGGAGGACGAGTTTCGCGACACCCTGCTGCCCTTCTCCCTCATCACGTCCGAGACGCGTCTCCTGCTCTCCTACATCGAACGCAGCGTGCTGAAGGGACGGGACCCGGAGGCATCGCTGTCGCAGGTCTACGATTCCTTCGTCTACTGCGTTCCCTTGGAGCTCAAGAAGGTCCTGAACACCGAGCTGACGGACGTTTCGGTGACCCGCCAGACCGAAAACGTGCGCACGAGGGTCGAGAACTCACACGGGATCCTGAAGGACTGCTTTCAGCAGTCGATCGTTCAGCTGGCACAGGCCTTCACACCCTCGATCGACGGGGCCCGCATCTTCCCGGACTTCATGGCCAAGCGGGAGCAGTCGGTCCGGCTGCGCGACGGTCTGGCGCAGGTGACCCGTGCGGTGCAGGCGTATCAGGAGACGAAGGACGAGGCTTCCGCCGAGAAGATGAAGGCGCAGATCTCGAATTTCTACGACCACTACATCCAGTACCTGATGTACCGGGACTGGTCGGGCTTCGAGCTGTTCTACATCGAGATCCTGAAGTGCAGCAGCCTGAGCGGGCTCACGCAGATCGCTCACCGCTTCGAGACATTCCTCGTGACGCTGCTGCGCGAGGTGCAGAAGCGCTCGATCCTGGCCGGCACCGCGCCGAGCGAAGACGTGAAGGGGCTCCTCCCGGAGGCTTGAGCGCTGAAGCCGCCCGATCCCTCGTCGGTGCGCACGCTCCTCCTCGATGCGGGTGGCGTTCTTGTGCGCCCGGACTTCGAGCGCGTGGCCGAGGCTCTGCGCTCTCACGGCGTGGGCGCCGAGGCCGCCGCGCTGCGTGCCGCCGAGGCGCCCTCGAAGCGGGAGCTGGACCAGCCCCCGAGGGAGGGGCTGGCCACAGACGAGGAGCGGGGCTGGGTGTACTTCAACCTCCTGCTGCGCCATGCGGGGATCGCCCGCTCCGCGGGCACCGACGCCGCTCTCGTCGACCTCAAGGCCTGGCATGACCGCCACAATCTCTGGGACTCGGTTCCCGAGGGGGTGGGAGAGGCTCTCCGGGCCTTCAAGGGCGCCGGGCTTCGCCTCGCCGTCGTCTCGAACGCCAACGGGACCGTGCGACACCTGCTCGATCGACTGGGCCTGCTCGAGTTCTTCGAGGTTGTGGTCGACTCGGCAGAAGAAGGTGTCGAAAAACCCGACCCGCGAATCTTCCAGATCGCCCTGGAAAGGGTCGGCGCGAAGGCCGGGGAGGCGCTGCACGTGGGTGACATCTACCAGGTGGACGTGGTGGGAGCGCGAGCGGCCGGGCTCAGAGTGGTCCTCGTCGACGAGGCGGGACTCTACCCCGACGCCGACTGCCCGAGGGTGCGCTCCCTGGCAGAACTGGCTGCCCATCTGGCGCCCGATTCGGGGCGCGGGACGGGTTTTCTGCTAGACTCCGGGACGTCACGATGAGCCCCGTAAAGGACCCCTTCGCTCGTTTCCTCAAGCACTACAAGAAGGGGACGTCTCTCTTCGAGGAGGGAGACGAGGGCGAAGAGCTCTACATCATCCGAGCCGGGAAGGTCGCCATCAAGAAGCGTGTGCCCCACGGGGAGTTCACCCTGGCGGTGCTCGAAAAGGGCGACTTCTTCGGAGAGATGGCGATGCTCGAGCACATCAACCGCACCGCCAGCGCGGAGATGGAGGAAGACGGGAGCCTGGTCGTCGTCGACTCGCAGGCCTTTGGCGAGATGATCAAGGCCAACCCCGAGATCGCCGTGCGCATGCTGCGCAAGTACTCTCTGCGCCTGCGCGAGACCACGAAGCAGATCGAGGAGCTGGCGGCCAAGGCCGAGGCGAACGTGGTCGCCGGGGTGGTGCCAGAGGCGGAGGCTTCGCCTGTCTCCACCGTGCAGCCCTCGGCCGACGCCGAGGCCCCGGCGCCTCAGCAGACCGAGGCGATGGCGTACTTCATCTCGAAGGCCAGCGGAAACGTGTTCCCGGTCTTCAAGGCCGACGCGCTCGTCGGCCGCTACGACTCGGTCACCGGGAGCACCCCGGAGGTGGATCTGACCCAGGAGGATGCCTCCCGCAACATCTCCCGGCGCCACGCCCGCCTCGTGACGAAAGAGGGCAAGCACTTCGTGGCCGAGGAGATCGGGACGATGAACGGCACCTTCCTGAACGGCGAGAAGCTGCCGACCGGCGTCCTGACACCCATAAACGACGGCGACGAGCTCACGCTCTGCCGACTGAGCATCGGCTTCCGCATCCCGGGCTCCCGGGACCTGCCGTCCTAGACAGGACCTGATCGGGTGCTTCGGAGGGCGCCTTCGAGGGGGCGGGGGGTCCAGCGCAGCTCACGCCGGGCCCGGCTCGAGTCCATCGACGTGTCGGCGGGACGGCGGTCGGGTCCGGGGTAGTCGACCTGGAAGCCGGCCTCGATGCCTTCGGCGGGGAGGCCCAGGACCCGAGCCGCACGGTGGCCGAGCTCGAGGCGGCTCAGCCGCTCGGTTCCCCCGATGTGGAAGACGCCGGTGCCGCCCTTCTCGACGAGGAGGCGCACCGCGGCCGCCACCGACTCTGGATCCACGGGGGTTCGGAACTCGTCGGCGAACAAGCGCACGGTCCGGCCGGCGGCGAGGGCCCAGGCCACGCTTTCGCTGCCGGTCCCCCGGGGGCCGTGGCCGCCTCCCACGACCAGCGCCACACGGACCACGGCGGCCGCCGGGTCCGCGGCCAGGAGGGCCACCTCTCCGGCCAGCTTGGTCCGACCATAGACGCCCAGGGGTGCGGCCTCGACGTCTTCACCAGAGAGGGCCTGCTGCCCACCCAGCACCATGTCCGTGGAGAGACCCACGAGCCGGATGTCCCGCTGGCGGCAGGCGCTGGCGAGTCGGCCCGGAAGCCGGGAGTTCACGGCCTCTGCCAGTGCGGGGTCCGCCTCGCACTGCGGGCTTGCCAGCGCCGCCGCGTGAACCACGGCGTCGGGCTTCTCGCGCTCCAGGAGGTCTTTGACCGCGCCGGGCTCCGTGAGCTCCACAGAGACGGCGCGAAGCTCCGGAGGGGGGGCGGAGTCTCGGCGGGCCGCCACGACCTCGTGCCCCGCCTCCGAGAGCAGAGCCGCGAGCCGACCTCCAAGGAGACCGCCTGCGCCCGTGACCAGGATGCGCACGCCGCGCTCTAGCCCAGGACGACGGACCCGCCGTTGACCGAGAGGACGTGCCCGTGCATGTAGGAGGCGAGATCGGAGGCGAGGAAGGCGACCGGGCCCGCGACTTCTTCAGGTTGTCCCGGGCGCCCGAGGGGGACGCTCGACACGACGGCCCGGCCCTGGTCGGTCTCGAGGACCTCGCGGCTCATGTCGGTGAGAACCCAGCCCGGGGCGACGACGTTCACCCGAACGCCGCCGGGGCCGAGCTCCATGGCGAGGGACTTGGCGAAGGCGATCAGCGCGCCCTTGGAGGCCGCGTAGTGGGCGTATCCCGCCTCGCCCCGCTGGCCCGCGGTGGAGGCGATCAGCACCATGGTGCCGTGCCCCCTGGGGATCATGCGGCGTGCCGCTTCGGCGGCCAGGCCCCGGGCGGAGCCCAGGTTGGCGGCGAGCGTTTCGTCCCACTGCGCGGTCGTCATCGACTCGATCGGTGCGGGTTTCCAGATGCCGTGGTTCACGACCAGGATGTCCAGGGGGCCGAGCTTCTCTTCCGTCTCTCGGACGATCCGCTCGGGCTCGCCCTCGACCGCGAGATCGGCCTTGAGCGCCACCGCCTCTCCGCCCGCGTCCCGAACGGTGGCGAGCGTCTCTTCGGCGGCCCGGTCGTTCCGGGCGTAGGCCACGCCGACCCGGGCACCGAGCCGGGCAAAGAGCAGGCACACCGCGCGCCCGATCCCTCGTCCGCCCCCGGTTACGAGGGCGGTCTTGCCTTCCAGGCTGAGCATGGCCGGACCGTACTCGCCCCGGCCGGTCCCCGTCAACACGAGGGTTGCGGCTTCTGTAGAATTCCTTGATGCCATTCGTGACGTTGGAGGGGATCGAGGGGAGCGGCAAGAGCACCCTCGTGAGGCGGCTCGCCGGGAGGCTCGGGGACGAAGCCGTCGTGACGAAGGAGCCTGGGGGCACAGCCATCGGACGCGCTGTCCGCCAGGTGCTTCTCGATCCTGCCAGTGAAGGCATGACGTCCGTGGCCGAGCTTCTGCTCTACTTCGCCGACCGAGCCCAGAACGTCGCCGAGGTCGTGCGGCCCGGGCTCGCCGCAGGGCGCGTGGTCTTTTGCGACCGCTACGTGGAATCCAGCCTGGCCTACCAGGGCTATGGCCGAGGCCTGCCCAGGGAGCAGATTCTCGCCCTGGCCGAGCTGGCCACCGGAGGCCTCCGACCGGATCTCATCGTACTGATCGATGTCCCGGTCGAGGTGGGGCTCCAGCGAGTGACTCGCCGGGGAGGACACGACCGCCTCGAGTCCGAGAAGCGGGCCTTCCACGAACGGGTCCGGCAGGGCTACTTCGAGCTCATGGAGGCGGAGCCCGCCCGATGGCTGCGCCTGGACGGCGTCCCGGAGCCCGAGAGGGTGTTCGACTCGCTCTGGAGCGAGCTGGCGGAGCGCGGCTACGTGGGAGGGGCCGGCAAATGAGGCTGGACGACGTCGTGGGTCACGACCGGATTCGGTCCATTCTGTCCCGCGCCCTGGAGCGGGACCGCCTGCCCCCGGCGCTCCTCCTGAGCGGGCCCGACGGGGTGGGGAAGAAGCTCCTGGCGCTGGCCGCGGCGCAGGCGGCGCTGTGCGAACAGGCTCCGGCGCCGGAGCCTTGCGGAGCGTGCCGGGCGTGCCGGAAGGTCTCGGCGGCCGTGGAGACCGAGCGGCTCGAAAAGTATCGGGAGGAGGCGGACAGCCACCCCGACAAGGACGAGTGGCGCAACCTCCGCCTGCACCCGGACCTCATCCTGGTCGAGGGCTGGCGGCTCACGAAGACCGGACGGCCTCGGCCGGAGCCGGAGATCCGCGTCGGCCAGGTCCGGGCCCTCGTGTCGGAGGTGCCGGGGACGCCGTACGAGGCGCGCCGCCGAGTCTTCATTCTCGACGACGCGCACAGCATGAACGAGTCCTCGCAGAACGCTCTTCTCAAGAGTCTGGAGGAGCCGCCACCCCGCTCCCACTTGATCCTGGTGACCTCGAGGCCGCAGAGACTGCGGGAGACCATCCGCTCGCGCTGTCAGGTCCTGCGCTTCGGACCCCTGAGCCGAGAGGCGGTCACGACCTTTCTGACGGAGCGGCAAGGGGTGCCCCTGGAGGAGGCCCGACTCCGGGCGTCCCTGGCCGCCGGCAGCCTTGGGGCCGCGCTGGCCTTCGAGTCGGAAGCCTACAAGGGGATGCGCGAGGGCCTGCTGAGCCTCCTCGAGAGGATCGGGGACATGGACGCCCTGGCCCGAAAGGAGGAGGCGGAGATGCTCGAGCAGGCGGACGATCCGGGCCTCCTCCTCACGACGCTGCGCTCGCTGCTGCGCGACGTCGTCGCGCTGCGCTCCGGGGCCGGGGCCGAGGCGCTGCTGAACGGCGACGTTGCAGCCCGCCTCGGTCCCCTCGCCTCGGGGCCCCTGGGGACTCGTGCCGCCGACCTGGCCGGCGCCGCGGGGCAGACGCGGGCGGCGCTTCGTGGCTTCGCCAACAAGCTGCTGAGCTTCGACATCCTCGTCGACTCGCTCTCCCACGAGTGATCCGTTGCGCCGCCGGCGCTCGGTGTGTTACTAGTTCTCTCAACAAGTCACCTGCCCCTCAGCCTGAGCCACGACAACATCGTCCGATCTCTGGACGACGTCGGAGGAGACCGAGCAGACATGAACCGCAAGCTCATCCGCCCCGACCTCACGGACCTGAAAGGCGGCCGTTCGGCCCCGGTCACCACCCCCAAGTACTTTCGCCAGCGTCGCTCAACCGCGCCGGATCAGACGGGCGCCGAGGGCAACTACTACCTCAAGCAGATGGCCGCCAAGACGCCCATGGTCATCCTGCTCAAGGACGGCGAAGAGCTGCGCGGCACCATCGAGTGGTACGACCGTGTCGCCCTCAAGATCCACCGGTCCGATCTCCCCAACATCCTGCTCCTGAAAGACAACGTGAAGTACATGTACAAGGAGAGCGACGAGAGGGGCCAGAGGGATGACGGGGACGAAGAGGACTAGCGGCGCACGCCGGCCGGGGTCGAGAACTCGTCTCGGGGAAACAGGTCGTAGTTGAGCCCAAGGCGTGTCTGCGGATTCCGGCGCCCGGGCAGGGCGTCGGTCAGACGACTCTCCACGCCCCTGACCGTGCTGTCTCCCAGGTAGCTGGCCACCTCGAGCGAGCGCAGCCGCGCGATCCAGGTCTCGGGCTCGATGGGCAGGGGGTCGTTGCTCCCCACCATGAGGTTGCCGAAGTTGATGGTGTGGGGAATGGCCGTGGTGAACGTGAGCATGGCCCGGCGTGAGGGGATCTGCGTGCAGACGATCCCGCCGGGCTTGAGGCGCCGGGCGCACAGCTGGAAGAACTCGACGGAGTAGAGGTTGCCGCTGCCGGGGCTCGTCCGGTAGAGAGCGTCGATCTGGATGAGGTCGTATCGGTCTTTGGAGCGGAGGAGCGCTTGGCGCCCGTCCGCGGGAACGACCTTTATCCGGCCATCCCGGAGGAAGTTGCGTACCGGAGTCCCGAGACGCATGAACTCTGCAGCCTGTGGAAGCAGAGGCGGCAGCGAGGAGGCGATTTCCCACGTGACGACCGAGCGCGTCTCCTGGCGGCAGGCGGCGGCCCAGGCGGTCTCGCCGGACCCGAGGCCGATGATCGCCACGTCGACCGGGGCGGGGTGCACCACGGCCGGGAGAGCCCCGAGCATCGAGTGAATCCCGCCGAACGGGATCCAGCTGTGGGGGAGCCCGCCCACGGCGATCCGCCACGCCCCGGGTTGACCCGGCGTCACGGCACACACGGCCATGGCGTCCTCGCCGATAAAGGAGGGCCTCTCGGTGGTGGTCACCCCGTGGAGGCGGGTCCAGAACGCGTCGCCCCCGGGCACGACGGCGAGGGCCAGGGCGAGGGCCGCTGCCCAGGCCACGATGGGCCTCCGGAGCCCCTCGTGTCGCACTCGCACGCCGAGAAACACGAGCCCTCCCAGCGCAACGAGGACCCTCAGTGTCCCAGGCGTGCCCAGCTTGTCGATGAGGACCAGCCCACCCACGAGGCTGCCGGCGACGCAGCCGGCGATGTTCGCGGCTTGCAGGAGGCCGACCTTCCGGCCGCTCGTGCGCGGGTCGTCCTGAACCGCCCGCTGGAGCGCGATGAATGAGAGCCCCATGAAGAACGTGGGGGGTCCGTAAAGCAGCACCGGCATGAAGAGGTAGAGGCGTGCCAGGGTGGCGAGGTTCCAGTCGGCGCCGAGCTGGAAGAAGTAGTCGGTGGCCCAGTAGTCGAGAAACCACGAGTAGCCCGGGGTCCAGGTGGGGGCCCGGCCGAGGAGGGTGATCGCCACCGCCGAGTAGATCAAGACCGCGCACTGAAGGCTGACGAACGTCGTCAAGGGGCGGGACCACCGTGGGGCGAGACGGCCCCCGATGAGGCTGCCCAGGCCGAGCCCGAGGAGGTAGAAGCACAAGACACTGCCAAAGGTGAAGGCCATGCTCTTCACCGCGACGTCCATGACGCGGAACCAGAGGATCTCGAGGCTCAGGGCGATGAAGCCGGAGAGGGCGTAGAGGCCCATCCACAGCGCCAGGCTATGTCGCTCGATGACCTCGGGTGCCGCCCGGAGAGTGTCCGACAACTCGGGCTCGGCGGCAGCCGTGGCCTCGGAAGCCGTCCCCCGGTCCAGGAGAAGGCCTGCGGCGAGCGCCGTCACACCTGCGAGCAGGTTGGCGCCAACGCCCCAGTTGACGGCGCCGTCCATGCCGTAGAAACGGAGGAGCCACCAGGGGGTCACCAGCGCGCCCGCGGCTGCCCCCAGCAGGTTGAGACCGTACAGGATTCCGATGGTCTGCGGGGCCGTCTGGGCGTCGCGCACCAGGGCGCGGACCAGGAAGGGCAGAGACATCCCCATGAGGAAGGTGGGGGGCAGAAGCGCGAGGAAGTGGGTGAGGGCGGCGCCGGCCGTGGAGAGGTAGAGCCCGGACGCCCACCGCTCCAGACCGTCGTAGTAGAGCGAGACACTGACCAGGGCGAAGAGTCCTATCAGGATCTCGAGCACCGCGAAGACCCGAAGAGCCGCCCTGGGGCTCACACGGGCGGAGAGGACGCCGCCGGCGTGGCTGCCCAGGCCCAGGCCTGCCATGAACGCCGCGACGATGAGGGCGACGGACGTGATGCCGACGCCGGTGTGGAAGGCGAGCACCCGCTGCCAAACCACCTGATAGACCAGGGCGGCGCTTCCACTGGCAAAAAAGGCGAGACCGATGAGCATCCAGAGGCTGCGCCGCACGAACTGATATTCAACGAAGCCGTGGGGCACTGCAAGTCTGCGCTCGTGACCGGGGACCAGCAGATTCGGGATCGAGTAAGGTGGGATGATCATGGTTCTGCGCTGGATCGACAGGAACGTGTCGTGGCCGGCGGCGCTGTTCGCGTGTTTCGTGCTGAGCGTTGCGCCCTACCCCGTGTCCCCCGCCCACCTTCCCGAGAAGCTCGGGATGCTGTGGCAGGGCGAGCTCGTGCGCCCGGTCGACTGGTTCGACCTCGTGTTCCACGGGTGGGTCTGGGGAGTGCTGGCGTCGAAGGGCCTCGCGGCTCTTCGGCGTCCCTGAGGAGCCCCAACGAGCCAGCGCCAACCGTCGTCAGCAGTACTTCAAGGTCGATCCGGACCCCTCTTGACGGCGTAGAAATCCTCGAACAGACTAGACGAAGAAAAAGCGAAATAGCTTCGCTTCCGAGCCTCGTCATGCCCGTGGAGTTGCACGCCTCTTCCGCGTTCTCGTTCCTGCACGCCTCCTCGCCACCAGAGGAGCTGGCGGCGCGCGCGGCGACGCTCGGCTATTCGGCCCTGGCTCTCGTCGACCGGGACACCCTCTCTGGCGCCCCCCGCTTCTTCAAGGCGGCCCGGAGCCTCGGCATCCGACCGCTGGTCGGGGCCGAGCTGAGCCTGGAGGGCGGGGGAGCCCTGCCTCTCCTCGTCGAGAGTCAGCGGGGGTACCGTCACCTTTGCCGGCTCATCACCCGAATGAAGGCCGACCGTCCCAAGGGCGAGGGACGCCTGCCCCTCGACTGGCTCGAGGCGGGCGCGGCGGAGACGGGGGGTCCGCTGGAGGGCCTCGTGGCCCTGCCCGGGGTCGCGACGTTGGGCCGAACGCCGGATACGGATCGTCTAGCCCGGCTCATACAGGCTTTCGGAGCCACGGGTGTCTTCCTCGACATTCAACGGCACCGTCGGCGGGAGCAGGAGGCTGCTAACCAGTCGCTCCTCGACCTCGCCGATGGGCTGGGTCTTCAGGCAGTCGCCACGAACGGTGTCCGACACGCGGTCTCGAAGGGGAGGGCGCTTCTCGACGTCTTGACCTGCATCCGGGAAAAACGGACCCTCGCCACGGCTGGACGGCTTCTTTCCGAGAACGCCGACCGGCACCTGAAGCGGCCCAAAGCCATCGAGGCCCTCTTTGTCGATCGCCCCCAGCTCGTCCGCAACGCTGAAGCCCTGGCCGAGCGGCTCGAGTTCACCCTGGAGGACCTGGGCTACCGCTTCCCGGACTATCCCGTGCCGCCGGGGGAGACCCAGTTCTCGTTCCTCAGTCGTACGACGGAAGCGGGCGCACGCGAGCGCTACCAGCCGTATCACGAGAAGGCCCGTCGACAGGTCGAGCGTGAGCTCCAGCTCATCGACAAGCTGAACCTCGCCGGATATTTCCTCATCGTCTGGGACCTGGTGAGGTTCTGCCAGCGCGAGGGGATCCTCGTCCAGGGACGTGGCTCCGCCGCCAACAGTGCCGTCTGCTACAGCCTCGGGATCACCGCCGTGGACCCGGTGGGGATGGAGCTGCTCTTCGAGCGCTTCCTTTCCGAGGAGCGAGGGGAGTGGCCGGACATCGACCTCGATCTGCCCAGCGGCGACCGCCGCGAGCGGGTCATCCAGCACGTGTACGGGCGCTACGGGGCAGCGGGGGCAGCCATGACCGCCAACATCATCACGTACCGCGACAAGAGCGCCTCGCGGGAGATCGGCAAGGTCCTGGGGATCCCGCCGGAGGAGATCGATCGGCTGGCCCATCACATGCGCCGCTTCGAGTACGTCGACCCGGGCGACACCCTCGAGAGTCGCCTGAAGCGGGCCGGGCTCGACCAGGACGATCGGCAGGTGCATCTGTTCGCCCGGCTGTTCGAGGAGATCCAGGATCTCCCGCGTCACCTCGGCCAGCACTCGGGCGGGATGGTGATCGCCCAGGGGCGGCTCGACGAGGTAGTTCCCCTCGAGCCCGCGGCGATGCCCGGGCGCATCGTGATCCAGTGGGACCAGGAAGACTGTGCGGACCTGGGGATCATCAAGGTCGACCTCCTCGGCCTGGGGATGATGTCGGCCCTCCAGGACTCCATCGCGATGCTCCGGGAGACGGGCGTCGAGGTGGACCTGGCCCACCTGCCGCCGGACGACCCGAAGGTCTACGAGGGGCTCCGCCGGGCGGATACGGTGGGCCTCTTCCAGGTGGAGAGCCGGGCGCAGATGGCCACGCTGCCTCGCATGAAGCCCGAGCGCTTCTACGACCTCGTGGTCGAGGTGGCCATCATCCGCCCCGGCCCCATCGTGGGCAAGATGGTGCACCCGTACCTGCGCCGGCGAAACGGCCAGGAGCCGGTCACGTACGCGCATCCTCTGCTCGAGCCCATCCTGAAGAGAACCCTCGGGGTGCCGCTCTTCCAGGAGCAGCTCCTGAGGATGGCGATGACCGTGGGGGGCTTCAGCGGCGGCGAGGCCGAGGAGCTGCGCCGGGCCATGGGCTTCAAACGCTCGGAGCAGCGGATGAAGCCCATCGAAGAGCGTCTCCGAGCGGGCATGCGAGAGCGGGGGATCACGGGGAAGACGGCCGACGACGTCGTCCGGTCCATCGTCTCCTTCGCCCTCTACGGCTTTCCCGAGTCCCACGCGGCGAGCTTCGCCCTCATCGTCTACGCCAGCGCCTGGCTCAAGACGCACCACCCGGCGGCGTTCACCTGCGCGCTCCTGAACAACCAGCCCATGGGCTTCTACCACCCGTCCACGCTGGTCAAGGACGCCCAGCGCCACGGGGTGCGATTCCGGCCCGTGGACGCTACACGGAGCGAGGCGGCATGCACGCTGGAGGACGGGGAGGTGAGGCTGGGCCTCGGGTACGTGCGCGGGCTGCGGGGCGAGGCCGCGGAGAGGATCGTCGCCGAGCGGGCGCGGACCCCCTACGCGGCTCTTCAGGACTTCTTGGACCGGACGGCGCTCCGGCGCGACGAGCAGCGGCGGCTGGCCGAGGTGGGTGCGCTCAACGCCTTCGGGCTCACGCGGCGGAGCGCGCTGTGGCAGGTGGAGAAAGCGGGTCGGCCGCGGGGGCCGCTCTTCCGGGATGTCGAGCCCGAGGAGGAGCCTTCACCGATCCCCGAGATGGGCCTGGCCGAGCGGCTGTCGAGTGACCTCCTCGGAACTGGTCTCACCGCGGGGCCTCATCTCGTGTCGCTGTGCCGCGAGGAGCTTCGGG
>CAXMOH010000270.1:0-4955 GCA_964194855.1 uncultured Hyphomicrobium sp. | reverse complement strand
TCAGCGAAAGGAAGCAGCGGTCGGCCTGCGCTCGCGTGAGCGGCGGGTCCTCCGGGAGAAACTGGTACAGGGCATCGTGGACGAGCGAGGCGTAGTAGGTCTTCGGCTTGCCCGTTCCAAGGAAGACGACACCGTCGGGTGTCCCCAGGACCAGATCGAAGGCGCAGGTCTTGGGCGTGCAGCCGTCCCAGGCGTAGCCCTTGATCACGGTGATGACACCGTCGGTGGTGAGGAGAAGTCTCGTGTGTCCGTTCTTGTCCTGGAACGCCCAGTCGCGATCGAGTTCGTATGACGACTGCCAGGAGTAGTTCGTTTCCAGACGGAACAACCAGTACGCGGCCTCCTTGCAGGGCATGCCCTTTCGTCCTCACGTATGGGTCGACCTGTGGCGCCGCCCGCTCCGAGGGTCGCCCAAGCCGAACTCGACCTCGCCATTGTATTCGCGCCGGGGCCGGTCGGCTCCCCGACGCCAGGACCGTGGGGTCCCGGGTCAGCCCGCCCGAGCGCCGTTTGGCACCGGCCTCTCAGGCACCGCCAGCGCCGGAGTGATACCGTCCTCGTACCCGAGATCGAACAACATCCCCTCGGACATTTCGCCGGCCATCCGCCGGGGCTTCATGTTCACCACGAACAGGGCCTGGACGCCCTCGATCTCCCGCGGGCTGGCCCGCTCCTGCTTCAAGCCGGCCAGGATCGTTCGTGTGTGATCGCCAAAGTCCACGCGGAGCCGGACCAGCTTGTCCGAAGACGGCACGTTCTCCACGGTCCGGATGGTTCCGACCCGCACGTCGAGCTTCTGCAGGTCGTCGAAGGAGATCTCTGGCTTCACAGGCGCCGGGGTCATCTCGGGCATCGGTTCCGTCCTCTATTCCCAGTCCCTCTTGAGGAGGAGCTCCTCGATCCGGTACGGGTGGAGCATGTCGTGCATCGCCACGTGCCGGGCCAATATGAAGATCGAGTAGTGACTGTACTCGAGCGTGTCCACGACCAGTGCGTAGGCTGTCGGTTCCATGTCTCCTCCAGGTGACCCAGGGCTCAGGTGAACCGCGGTCGCTCCATGCGTTCGAGGCTGTCCAGCTTGTGTTGCCGCTCGTCCAGTGCGATCTGGCGGAACAGATCTGCCTGGCTCGCGAAGGCCCCGTAGTCCTCCTCGAAGTCGCTTTCGAAGGGCGTCGTCTCCAGGCTGGGGTTCTCCCGGACGTACTCCATGTACTCGTGCTCGGCGTGGTCCTCGAAGTGGGCATTCAGCTCATAGCTCAGGCCCGGCCTGATGACGTAGAGCAGCCAGGTCACGTGGTAGTAGAAGAACGCGATGATCTGGGGGACCAAACGGTAGCGGACCAGGCCCTCCTTCTGTCCCCGGCGAGCGATCATCTCCACCAGGATCAAAAGGTGCCACTGCTCGTTGTCTTGTTGATGTCGGGACTCGGAGATGAAGTCGAAGATGCGCCGTGCGAAATGCGGCTCACCGTGGGTGTGTGTCATCGCGATGTACGCCACGTGCTCCCACGCCTGATAGGGCACCCGAGCCACGACCTCGAGCACCTTGAACTTGGAGAGCGTGCGCTTGCGGCCGTAGAAGGCGTCCATCGTGAGGAAGAGCACGCGAGCGAGAACGCCGTACCTGAGCCGAGGTGTGCCCAGGGTCTTCTCCTGCTCGCCCTTCAGCTGGTCCGATCCCATGCTGTCACCTCAGCGTTCAATCCGTTGAATGAACCCCGCCGCAGCCAGCTCCGCCAGTGTGCGCCTTGACGGTGGGCGCTTCCAAACGGCCGGGCTCGCGACCCGGTGATCAGGCTCTTTCGAAAGCCCCTCCTGTCCGAGTGGCGGGGCCTCAGTCGCTTGTGGACAACATCCCTCTCAGCCACTCCAGGTAGCCCTTGACCTCGCCCGACGCGGCCTTGTCGCGCTCGCCCGCGAGCATCTCCCGCATGGCGTCGCGCGAGTCCGAGGGAAAACCAGGAGCGGAAGCGCGGGCGGCGATGGCAAAGAGAGCCTCTCTCGCGGCCGAGGGGCCCACCGGATCCGGTGAGGCCATGAGCTGGCACAGTCCCGGAATCGCGGCTGAACCGAGCTCCACGGCGGCGTGGCGAGTCGTTCTCCTGATCTGCGGCGCGGATCGCCCGAAGCCCCGGAGCACGTAGTCCACGTCGCCGTCCAGGTTCTTGAGACGGACGTTCTTGAACCTGACCCATTGGTTCGCGTCGGAGTGGTTGCCCTGCAGGCCGATTCGGCCCTTCAGGTTTTTCTCCCGAAGGCTCTCCACATGCTCGGTCTGGGCCCACGTCACCGCCTGGCCATCCACGCTGACGATCACGGTGTCGCGGTCCAGGACGATCTCCATGGAGTGCCAGACATCGGTGGACTCATCGGGTCGACTGGTGACGGGCACGTGCCCGTGCAGCGAACCCGTGCAGTGGAGATCGTCACGGTAGGGTGTCCAGGGTGCGAGGAGCTGAACCTCGAAACCCGTCCTGAGCAGTTCGACCTGCTCCGCGCGGACGAAGACGCCGCTGTTTCCCACCTCGCTGAGCATGTAGTCGAAGCGGAGGATGTAGTTGCCGTATTCGGCCTGAGTGTAGAGATCACCGGCCCCCGCTCCCCGGGTGAGGATCGTGCCGTCCTCGACGAGAAAGCCCTCGGCCTCCTCCCATCCGGCCAGGTCCCGGCCGTTGAACAGGGGCTCGAACCCATCCTCCGGGTTGCCCTGGGCCGCCGCCGACGTTGCCAGGGCCGATGCGAGCAGAATGCTGAGACAGATCTTTGTTTTCATCGATGGGCTCCTTCAGCTCAGCGTCCAGGGGGCCCGGTAGTTCCGGGACAGGAGGTAGTCGGCGGCCGGATCGCTCACGAAGCGCTCCTTCTCGGCGTCCCATTCGAGGGGCCGCCGCAGGCGCCACGAGATCAGGCCCAGGTGCATGGGCAGCGTCATCCCTCGCGCGTAGGCCAGGTTGCTCTCGGGCTGAATGCGAGACTTGACGCTGTCCACGAAGTTCTGCTGATGACCCGGCGAGCGGGGAATCGTCTGGGGCACATCGGGCAGATCCTCCAGCACCTCGCCATCCAGTCGGATCTCGCGAGTGCCGTAGTCACAGACCAGGGTCCCCTTCGTCCCGATGAAGTAGGCTCCGATGGCCCGCTCCGCTGCCCCGGGCAGGTCGGGCGGCTCGGTCGTCCAGTGGATGTCCAGGTCGTCGAAGGCGAAGTCGACGTCGATCCACGCGGGGGCGTCCGCGATTCCGTCGACCGGCGACTCCCCACGGGCCGAGACACGCCGCAAGCCCTTCGGCTCCAGCGCCCAGAATACGATGTCGGCGATGTGGCACCAGAAGTCCTGGTAGATGCCCCCCGAGTACTCCAGGAAATAGCGATAGCTGAAATGGCACCTCGCCGGGTTGTACTCGGCCTCCCGGGATGGGCCCAGCCACATGTCGAAGTCCAGGGCACTGGGAGGCGCCTCGTTGGCGGGAAAGCCCAGGTCCGGTGACCCTCCGGTCTTCCAGAGGTGGACCTTTCGAACCTCCCCCAGTACGCCGGAGCGAACCAGCTCGACCACCCGGTGGTAGTTGTCGCTGGCGTGGATCTGGTTGCCCAGCTGGAAGATGCGGTCGTGGTGCTCGAGGGAATCCAGCATCGCCCGGCCCTCCAGGGCGGAGTAGGTGAGCGGCTTCTCTCCGTAGACGTCCTTCCCGGACTGGAAGGCCATCACGGCCACGAGGGCATGCCAGTGGTCCGGCGTGGCACAAGTGATCGCGTCGATGTCCTTGCGGTCCAGCACCCGGCGGAAGTCCAGGTACGCCTCGGTCCGGCTCCCGGGTCGGATGTCGTAAAGAGTCTCCATCGCCTTGCCCAGGTGGCCACCGTCGACGTCACACAGCGCCGCAACCTCCACGTCCTCCAGGCCGGCGAACCACCTGATGTGGTTCCGACCCATGCCGTTGACGCCAATGTGCGCCACCACGATCTTGTCGCTCGGCGCCGTCGCTCCCGCTCGCCGCGAGAGCAGGGTGAGCCCGGCCGCTCCGACTGCTGCCCGGCGCACGAACTCCCGTCGGCCCAGCCCCGATCTCGTTCGGCCAATTCTCGACATGCCGCCTCCTGGCAGTTCTGGTCGGGAGGGAGACCCCCGCCGTTCCGGTTTCACTCGATACGTCGTCGGGGGAGCGCGGAGGCTTGATGGAGAGAGCGTCCTCGCTGGTCCGGTCAGGACACCGCGCAACCGTGCGGATCCTACACCAGTCCTACCTTGATGTTCGCTTCGGAAACGACACCTCGAAAACCACGCAACCCACGTCCGTCTTGAACGGCCCGTGGACCTCGCCCGGAGGCCGGCTGGCATAGTGGCCGGTGTCGAGCCACTGAGCGAACGCCTCGTCGTACAGCCGCCCGCTCACGATGAAGACCTCCTCGGGATAGTCGTGGCTCTTTCCGCCAAAGGTGGCCGTGTCGGCGCCGGGCAGGAACCTCGTGAGCCGCGTGTACTCCTCCGAATCGGGATCCAGGCTGAGGGTGATCTCCTCCGCCATCCCCTCGAGGCCCTTCACGGGAGTCCACTTCGAGCCGGACTCCGGCGCCAGGGGGTTCCAGTAGGTCGCTGTGCTCTTGCCCATTCGGCTCACCCATTCTCTCCTCGAGTCGTGGGAGGGCGCCTCGTTCAGGCGGCGTCCTTCTTCGCGCGAACACGATACTCTTGTTCTCCTGGGTGATCTCCCACTCCCGCGGCCGCCGGGCGAAGTACGCTCCTCCAGCTCGGGAAGAAGGCCGAGAACTCCGGCAACGGCTCGCCACAGGCCTTGCGGTTCTTCCGAAACTCCGCCTCGTAGTCCACACTCACGTCAGTTCGCGAAACATCTCTGCCCGCCGATCCTCACCGCTTTGCTCGGCGGCTCCGCGCGGCGGATCGACGCCCCTTCGACGGCTGCGCCCGCTGGGGTAGCACCGGCACCCGTTTGCCG
>CAXMOH010000269.1:0-5325 GCA_964194855.1 uncultured Hyphomicrobium sp. | reverse complement strand
AGCACCTCGGCGGGACGGTGACGAAAGCCGTTATCACCGTCCCGGCGTACTTCAACGACTCTCAGCGACAGGCCACCAAGGACGCCGGCCAGATCGCCGGCCTCGAGGTGCTCCGCATCGTGAACGAGCCCACGGCTGCTGCGCTGGCCTACGGTCTCGACCAGAAGAAGGACGAGACGATCGCGGTCTACGACTTCGGTGGCGGCACCTTCGACATCTCCATCCTGGAGGTCGGCGAGGGCGTGGTCGAAGTCAAGGCCACAAGCGGCGACACCCACCTCGGGGGCGACAACCTCGACCAGCGGGTGATCGACTGGATCGTGGCGGAGTTCAAGAAGGACCAGGGCATCGACCTCTCCAAGGACAAGATGGCCCTGCAGCGTCTCAAGGAGGCCGCCGAGAAGGCGAAGACCGAGCTGTCGTCGACGCTCGAGACCGAGATCAATCTCCCCTTCGTGACCGCGGACGCCTCGGGACCCAAGCACCTGGCGCTCAAGCTGAGCCGCGCCAAGCTGGAGCAGCTGATCGAGGATCTCCTCCAGCGCACCATGGGCCCGGTGGACCAGGCGTTGAAGGACGCTGGGATCAAGCCCGGCGACGTCGATGAGGTCGTCCTGGTCGGCGGCTCCACGCGAATCCCCAGGGTCCAGGCTCTCGTGCAGCAGTTCTTCGGCAAGGAGCCCCACAAGGGGGTGAACGCCGACGAAGTCGTGGCCATTGGCGCCGCGGTCCAGGCAGGGATCCTGGCGGGTGAGGTGAAGGACGTCCTTCTTCTCGATGTCACACCCCTGTCGCTGGGCGTCGAGACGCTCGGGGGCGTGATGACGAGGCTCATCGAGCGCAACACCACGATTCCCACCAAGAAGAGCGAGATCTTCTCCACGGCTGTGGAAAACCAGCCGTCGGTCGAGATCCACGTCCTGCAGGGCGAGCGCGAGATGGCCAAGGACAGCCGGACGCTGGGCAACTTCCACCTCATGGGCATCCCCCCCGCGCCCCGGGGCGTGCCTCAGGTCGAGGTGACGTTCGACATCGATGCCAACGGGATCCTCAACGTGTCGGCCAAAGACAAGGCGACCGGAAAGTCGCAGGCCATTACCATCACCGCCTCGTCTGGCCTCGCCAAGGAGGAGGTCCAGAAGATGGTCGACGACGCAAAGGACCACGCCGAGGAGGACAAGAAGCGGCGCGAGCTCGTCGACCAGCGGAACCAGGCCGACAGCCTGGGCTACAGCGTGGAGAAGACGCTCAGTGACAACCGGGACAAGGTCGACGACGCCGAGGCGGTTGCCGTTGAAGAGGCCATCGCCGAGGTTCGCAAAGCAGCCAAGGGCGAGGACGCGGCCGCGATCACGACGGCCATGGACACGCTGACGAAGCTGAGCCACAAGCTGGCTGAGGGGCTGTACAAGCAGCAGGCTGCGAGCCCGGACGCCGGCGCGAGTGCTCCGGGCAACGGCGGGGCCCCGGAAGGAACGCCCCCACCCGACAGCCAGGCCGCCGGCGACGTGGTGGATGCCGAGTACACGGTGAGGGATTGAGGCGTCAGGGAACGCCTGAACAGAACACATTGACAGGAGGAAGGACCATGAGACTCGTACGCTGGGAGCCGTTTCACAACATCGTGTCCGCTCAGGAGCGGATGAACTGGATCTTCGACGAGGCCTTCCGGGGCCAGGGTCAGACGGCCGAAGACGCCAAGGCCAGCAGCTGGACGCCGGCGGTCGACATCTTCGAGCGCGAGGGCCACATCGTCCTCAAGGCGGAGCTGCCGGGCATCGAGCCCAAGGAGGTGGACATCCAGGTCGAGAACAACGTGCTGTCTCTTCGGGGAGAGCGGACGTTCGAGTCCGAGGTGAAACGCGAGGACTGCCACCGCGTGGAGCGAACTTACGGGACGTTCTCTCGTTCGTTCACGCTCCCGAACGTCGTCGACACCGAGAAGATCCGGGCGGAGTACAAGGACGGCGTGCTCGAGGTCAGCCTCCCCCAGAAGGAGGAGGCCAAGCCGAAGCAGATCTCCATCGCCATCGGCAAGTGAGGTCGAAACCGGACACCAACGGCTGTCCGGAGGGTCGCGCCGGGTGGGGGGAATCCCGCCCGGCGAACCCCTTCCCGGGGTCGCGTTCCGTCCTCGAGCCGGGCCAGATGAGGTCTTTTGAGGACAGCCCGGCGGGCTGGATGGCGGCCGGAAACAAGCCGGCCAGAGGGGAGACAACTTTTGACTTCCCGTAACCGTAAGAGGCTTACGTACGCGTGACTTGCCGGCATAATCCCCATGGCGCGAGCACTGGCCTCTGGAGACAACTCGGCTCACGCGAGGTCGGGCGTTGGGCACGGGACTTGCTCCTTTGTGGGAGCGGTCACTCGGATGCGACATCGGACTGGAATAACTTCGTGACAGGCGGCGTAGAGACGGGCGTGAGCTCCTGAACAGAGCGGCGCCTCGGAGGCACCGGAAGCTATGACAAGTCGGACCAAGACATTCGCCACGCTCCTGAGCGTGGCTCTCACCGTGACGCTCCTGGGAGCCCTCCTCACGACTCGAGCGCAAGCCACTCGCGGCGCGGAGGCTCGCCGGAGTCCTGCTCCCGCCACGATGCCCGTGGCGCTGCAGGGATCGGGAGCCGCCGCTCCCTTTGGCCTCGACACCTTCCGCGACATCGCCCGTCGCGTCAATGACGGTGTCGTCAACATCAACACCTCGAAGCTGGTGCGCCGTCCCTGGGACCCCTTCCACGATCCTTCGCGAGGCCAGGAAGAGGGCCCCCTCGGACCCCCGAGCCGCTCCGGTCGCATCCTGCAGACCAGCCTCGGGTCCGGCTTCGTGATCGACGCCGAGGGCTACATCCTGACGAACCGGCACGTCATCAATGGCGCCGACGAGATCTCCGTGACCTTCCCGGACGGAAAGGACTTCGACGCGAAGGTGATCGGGCAGGACGCCCGCACGGACGTCGCGCTCATCAAGATCGAGCCGAAGGACGCGCTGACGGTGCTCCCCCTTGGGGACTCCGACGCCATGGAGCCCGGCGAGTGGGTCATGGCCATCGGCAACCCGTTCAGCCTGGGCAACAGCGTCTCTGTGGGTGTGGTCTCGTTCAAGGGTCGGGACCTCCGGCTCCAGCCCGGCACGAGCATCGACATGATCCAGACGGACGCCGCGATCAATCCCGGTAACTCCGGGGGGCCGCTCCTGAACACCCGGGGCGAGGTCGTCGGCATCAACACCATGATCGTGACCGGCGGCGCCTCGAGGGTGAACGCCGGCGTCGGGTTCTCCGTGCCGATCAACATCGCCAGGGAGATCCTTCCCCAGCTCCGGGAGAACGGCCGGGTCGTCCGGGGCTGGATGGGCGTGACGATTGGCTCCATGACCGAAGACCTGGCTGCCACGTACGACCTCGATGAGGCCAGGGGAGCGATCGTGAACTCGGTGACGCCGGGCTCGCCCGCCGAGGACGCGGGCATCGAGCCGGAGGACGTGGTCCTCACGGCAGACGGGAGGGAGATCGACGACAGCAGCGACCTCTCCCGCTACATCGCGTCCAAGGCCCCGGGGACCGAGGTCGAGCTCAACGTGCTCCGCGGCAGCGACGAACAAAAGATCTCCCTGACGCTCGGGACGTTCCCCGAGGGCCCAGGGGCCTCGGCACGCCAGGAAACGACCGAGCGGCGCCGGCTGGGGATGAGCGTTCGAGACCTCACCCCTGCCCTTGCCGATCGACTCGAGCTGCCCCGGGAGACCCGGGGCGTGCTCATCATCGATGTCGAGCCTGGCGAGCCAGCGGACAAGGCCCGGCTCCGACGGTCCGACGTGATCGTCGCGGTGAACGGCGAGCCGATGGAAGGTGTGGACGATTTCGAGCGGGCCACCTCCGAGTTCGAGAGTGGCGACCGCATTCGGCTGCGCGTGCTCAGCGCCCAGGGCTACCGCGTGGTCGTACTGAGGCTCAAGTGATGGCGGGGGCGGAAGCTCACCAGAGAGGGAAGAATCCCATGGCACGCACGAAACGTTCGACCAATCGGGAGCGTTACCACGTACTCAAGGAGATGCTCCGTGAGCGGAGGCACGAGGTCCAGGTCAAGCTGCGCTCGCTCCGCGAGACGCTGCCCATCAAGGCGGGTGTGGTCCGAGACGCAGAGGAGCAGAGCGTCGACGACTTCGTCACCGAGGTCGACATGGCCTTGATGCAGATGAAGTCCGAAACGCTGGCGAAGATCGACCAGGCCATCGTCCGTCTCGAGGACGGAACCTACGGGCACTGCCAGGAGTGCGACGGCGAGATCCTGGCGGCTCGCCTCACGGCGCTGCCGTTCGCACCGCTGTGCCGCGAGTGCCAGGAGGAGACCGAGACCACCGTGCGAGCCGCACGGGAAGCCAGGGCGTTCGCCCGTCTGCAGAAGGAGCTGGCCCACGTCACGTTGCGCCTGCCCACCGGACGAGCGGGACGGCGCTGAGGAGCACATGAGCGAGCACGACGACGGCCTCCCGAACTTCGAGTCGAGCGGCATGGCGGAGCTGAATCCGGCCGACGTCCCCACCGAGCTGGGCATCCTGCCACTGCGGGACACCCTGCTGTTCCCCCAGGCCATCCTGCCCCTGGCCGTGGCTCGCCCGCGCTCCGTGGAGCTCGTCAACGACGCCGTGGGCGACCGCAAGGTCATCGGCGTGGTCACGCAGCGCGACCCGGCAACCGAGGACCCGGTCGAGAGCGACCTGTACGCCGTGGGGACGCTCACGCATCTCCACAAGATGTTCAAGTTTCCCGACGGCTCGCTGCGCCTGGTGGTTCAAGGAGTGCAGCGATTCCGTATCCTGAGGATCACCCAGTACAGCCCCTTCCTGAAGGCCGAGATCCAGCTGCTTTCGGACGAGGTGCCGGCCGAGGACGACGTCGAGGTCAAGGGGCTGGCTCAGAGCGTGCGCGCCTTCTTTCAGCGTGTGGTCGAGCTCTCGCCCACCCTGTCCGACGAGTTGGTCACTCTGGCGTCGAACGTCAAGGAGCCCCACCGCCTCGCGGACTTCGTCGCCGGCAACCTCCCCACGCTGAACACCGCACAGAAGCAGGAGCTCCTGGACACCCTGGACGTCAAGGCCCGCCTCGAGCGGGTCAACTCCCTCCTCGTGAAGGACCTCGAAGTCCTCGAGGTGGGCAGCAAGATCCAGAGCCAGGTGAAGAGCGAGCTCCAGAAGAACCAGCGCGAGTACTACCTCCGCGAGCAGATGAAGGCGATCCAGAAGGAGCTGGGCGACAGCGACGACCAGCAGAGGGAGACCGACGAGCTTCGGGAGAAGATCGAGGCTGCCGGCCTCCCCGAGGA
>CAXMOH010000268.1:0-3618 GCA_964194855.1 uncultured Hyphomicrobium sp. | reverse complement strand
CCTGGCGCAGAGCACAACGAGCGGCGGTCGACATTCTTGGTGAGGAGGGCGCGGCCATGCTGAAGACGGTGGCCAACCGCTACCTGCCGAGCCAGTGATCTTTTCATTTGCTCTTTGAGTTGTATATACATGCTTATGGCGGGCGAGGACAAAGGACAGGGGGCACCTTGATGCTCCTGACTGATCGCGAAAATCCAGGGACTGGTCGGCCTGGAGCACCCGGGTCGCGTCTCGAAGCTGGCGGTGATGGACGGCATTCCGTTTCCGCGTCCGCAGTACGCCTCCTGGGAGCTCAAGAGCTTTGCCAGGAAAGGCTCGATCCTCGGCAAGGCCCTGGTGCGCTGGTTTCCGCGTGTCACGGCCCAGATCTCGTACCTGAAGGGATTCTACCGGGGGCACTCCATCCCGGCTGAGGTGCGCCAGGAGTTCCTGGCCGATGGCATGCGCAAGAGCAACCAGGAGGCGTTCTTGTCGTACTTCCAAAACTTCCGCCTGGGCCAGGAGTACTTTGAGCCACGCGCGCACGAGCTTCGCACACCCGTGCTGGTGGTGTGGGGCAAGTACGATCGCTTCATCAGCAGCAAGCTGGCCCATGAGATTGCGGACAAGCTGCCAAACGCCAGCCTGGAGATCATCGACAAGTCCGGCCACTACGTGCACATGGACAAGCCCCGGGAGCTGGCACGGGTGGTGACCAGGTTCCTTGACCAGGTGGCCTGAGGAGATCCTCGGGCGTCGGGGCGAGACCGGTCCGGTTGACGTGGCCGCCCCCGCGCTCTACGCTAGTTGAAACTGGTTTTCAGGATTCCCGAAGGAGAGACACATGCCGCTGCCGCCGATTTACGATCCGGAAGCCGTGAAGCCCATGTGGCAGGAGCTCGCCACCGTCGGTGTGGAACCCTTGACCACACCCGACCAGGTGGATGACGTCCTCGAGACCGAGTCCGGCACCGTGCTGGTCATCGTGAACTCCGTGTGTGGGTGTGCCGCGGGCAGCGCTCGCCCAGGCGCGATGCTGGCCCTTCAGCATTCGACCATCCCCGACCGCTCGGTGACGGTCTTCGCCGGGGTCGACCGTGACGCCGTGAACCGCGCTCGCGAGAAGATGGCCGGCTACCAGCCGTCTTCGCCGTCGATGGGCCTGTTCAAGGGCGGAGAGCAGGTGTTCATGCTGCAGCGGACCGACCTTCAGGAGATGAACTCCGACCAGGTGGCGGCGGCCCTGCGGGACGCCTTCGACGCTCACTGCAGCAAGGCCGGACCGTCGGTGGACGCCGAGACCTTCAGGAAGGTCCAGCCCTACGAGGGCTGCGGCTCGCAGATCCCGCTGACGGGACAGTCCTGATCAGCGGCCCGCTCACCCGACCCAGAGCAACACGATGAGGGTGGCGCCGAACACCAGGTTTCCGAGGAGCAGGATCAGGCCAATCCGGCGCTCGGCGCGGAGCTTGAACCAGAGGTAGAGGCCCGTCCCACCGAGGACGAGCAGCCCGACGGACGTCAGGAACATCAGGGCGCCCCAGACGTTGTGCGGCGCGTACTCGTGCTGCATTCCGAACGTTCCGTGCATCCAGGTCATCATGCTCATGAAGGGAAACACCCGGGTCCGCACCTGTGCCTTTCGGGCCCCCCGGGTGTAGTCCACGTCGTGGACCGTCCCGATCCGGCTGATGTTGAAGTGAATCCGACCTTCGGCCTCCCGGATGTCGTGAAGCCCTCCGCGGTAGCCCTGCTCCTCCATGAGATGGCGGGCGAGCTCGCGGGGCGTGGACGCCTGCCCCGGATCGACGACCACGGTCGACTCCGAGTCCGTGGGCTCGGAGCCGAACCAGCCATGGTGGGAGAAGTCCAGGCTGCTGATGCCGAACATCATGACGAAGACGAAGAGGAACAGCCCCAGCAACAGGTGTGTGTCGCGCAAGATCCTGTACATCGCTACCTCACGAACCAGTAGAAGCACACGAAGATCAGCGAGCCGAGGCCGAACGAGATCTGGGCCCAGCGATGCCCGGGGCGCGACTCGAGCCAGAGATAGAGGCCCGACAGCGCCATCAGGATCAGCGACCAGACCGAGAGCTCGATGTACCAGGCCCAGGCCTGGACCCGGAGGTTCGGCGTCGAGCGTGAAGGAACTATCTCGTGCAGGTGGATCAGGTACTGCCAGGTTGGAAAGGCCAGCGTTTCCATGCGAAGGCGGCCTTCCTCTTCGAGGACCACGATCTCATGGCGGCGCGCCGGCGTCGGCAGCCGAAACCGCAGGTTGTTGTCGTCGTCGCGTTTGAGGGTCCAGTTCGGGGCGGGTGCGGTGAGGGGAATCTGGAGGGTGGCCTGGATGTGGTCTGCGAGCTGCCGGTCGTCCATCCCCCCGGGGCTCTCGAAGTCGATGAACGAGATGATCGGCTTCGGCTGAGCCCGCTGGGCGTGGGGTGGCAGCACCGTCGCAATGATGCCCACCACGCCGAACAGGACCAGGGCTGTGAAGTTCAAGAGCCCGGTGTACATGTGGATACGGATCATCCATCTGGTCATGGGCACTCCTCGGAAGGGGGCATCGCTCGGCCCAACCGATCGCTCTGTCGAACGCGGACCCATGATAGAACCCAATCCAGGCCGTGGGGCTCACACCCCGCGTTCAGGCCGATCCGCCGGCACACAGGGCGGCACGAAGTCCCGTCGCCACTCGAGGAGAATGGCGCTATGCTTGGCGTTCTCATGTCACGAGTCACGCAGATGGCCAGCCTCGAAAGGAGCACACGAGATGAACGAACCGACTCCCTCTCTCAATCGTCGGCACTTTCTGGCTGCCGGGACCGCGTCGGTGGCGGGCTCCCTGGCGGCCGGCGCCTGCGCAGGCCCGGCGCGTGAAAGCGGAACGGCCCCTGTCGTAAGACCCCCGGAGGGCAAGCGCGTCCTGTTCTCCGTCAAGCTGGGGATGGTCGCCGAAGAGGCGGACGGCAAGCCCATGCCCCTGGCCGACCGATTGAAGATCGCCGCCAAGGCCGGCTTCGACGGAGTGGACCTCGACCAGGCGGGGCTCTACACGCCGGAAGAGGCCCGGGACGCCGTGCAGAAGACGGGCGTTTTCGTCCACAACGCCATCAATCACGACCACTGGAAGCAGCGCCTCACCAGCGCCAAGGCCGAGGAGCGGGCCCAGGGTCGGGCCAACATCGAGCACTGCCTCCGTGTCTCTCACGCCGCGGGCGGAAGCGGCGTCCTGATCGTCATCGGCAGGGCGGACGACGGCACCCCCGAGGAGGTCGAGTCGCGCTGCCGGAAAGAGATCGAGGCGCTCCTCCCCCTGGCCGCGTCGCTGGGCCAGATGGTCCTGGTGGAGAACGTCTGGAACAAGATGTTCTACGACCACGACGCACCGCCCGAGCAGACCCCCGACGAGTTCATCCGGTTCGTGGACAGCTTCAACAGCCCCTGGGTGGGGATGTACTACGACATCGGCAACCACTGGAAGTACGGTCAGCCGGGCGACTGGCTTCGTGCGTTCGGGCGCCGGGCCGTGAAGCTCGACGTCAAGGGCTTCAGCCGGGCGAACGACGAGTTCGTCGACATCGGCGAAGGCGATCTGCCGTGGGCGGAGGTGCGCAAGGCCATCGACGACGT
>CAXMOH010000267.1:0-3737 GCA_964194855.1 uncultured Hyphomicrobium sp. | reverse complement strand
TCCGGCGTGAGCGGCAAGGGCCGCTCCAGGAAGCCCATAACCCCTTGCTCCCGGTAGGGCCCAGCGGGCCCGCAAAGGAGCTCTCCGGTCCAGAAGTCGGGTGCGGAGAACCGAAAGGAGGATCAAGAACGTGAGCAAACGCGTCTACGAGATTCTGTTCATCGCCGACCCCAACCTCGGGGAAACGGAGGTGGATGCCCTCGCCGAGCAGGTGCAGGGGTTGGTCGAGAAAGACGGCGGCACCGTCGACAGGGTCGAGAAGTGGGGCAAGAAACGGCTGGCCTACGAGGTGCACCGTCACCGTGAGGGCTACTACGTGCTCGTCGTCGCCGAGAGCACGGGTCCTCTCCTCAAGGAGGTGGAGCGCCGCCTCAAGGTCACCGACGGTGTCATCCGCTACCTCACGATTCGCGTCGACGAGGCGCTGCGGAAGGCCGAGCGGCGCAAGGCGCGTCGTACCCTGACCGAAGAAAAGCGTCGTTCCCGGACGAGCTCCGGGACCTCGCCCAGGCCCGAGGGGGTGCAGCCATGAGCTCCGATCCTTCCAGCACCGGCGGCGGATCGCGCGGCCCCGGGGGACCTCCCAGGCGGTCGTTTGGCGGCGGCGGCGGCGGTCGACCGGGGGCCGGCGGCCGCGGCGAAAAGGCCGGCGGTCGCGGCGGCAAACGGTACTTCTTTCGCCGACGCAAGGTCTGCAAGTTCTGCGCGGACAAGATCGACTACATCGACTACAAGGACATCAAGCTCCTCTCGCAGTTCGTGCCCGAGCGCGGCAAGGTTCTCCCCCGTCGCATGTTCGGCACCTGTGCGGAGCATCAGCGCAAGCTCACGGTCGCGATCAAGCGCGCCCGTCACATCGCTCTGCTCCCCTTCATGGGGGACTGACGCTCTGGGGGGTGCGACGAGCGCGATGAGCGAGCAGGGATCCGTGTCGGCACCGGCGACCGCCAGCGAGCGGCCGGAGTCGGGCCTCGGGTCGCTTCTCGGTGCGGGTGTGCTGGCCGCAGGCCTATACCTCTCGCCCCGGCTCGCGCCGGCTCTGTTCCCGCTGGCGCTGGTTTCCCCCCTGCCCCTGGCGGTGCTGCGCTTGCGCAGCGGCGGCGGAGGCACCGTGCTGGCTACGGTGCTGGCCGCCGCCCTCATCGCGGCGGTGCTGACCCCCGGGCCCGCCGCCTGGTATCTCGCCGTGCTGGCTGCGCCCGCCCTTCTCATGGCCGAGTCGCTCGCCCGCGGGCGGGGCCTCCTGCGCGGCTGCGGGTGGGCCTTCGCTCTCCTGGTCGCCGAGACTGCGGTTGGCATTCTGATCGCCGGCGCCTCGCTGGCCGAGCGAATGCTGGCGCCACTCGAGCACCTTCGTTCCGAGGCGTTCCTGAACGAGCTGAAGGCCGGAGCGGTTCCGCCGGAACGACTGACCGCGTGGACCGAGCAGGTGGGCACGCTCTACGATGCGCTGGCCGTGGTCTTCCCGGCCGCCTACGTGATCGGGGGCGCGCTGCTGGTGTTGGCGAACGCCGCGCTCCTGCGGCTCTACCTGGTGCGCCGCGACCCGGGGTGGCTGGAGGACGGCGAGTTCGAGCGCGTGCGCTGGTCCCTCGGCCTCGTCGGTGTCTTCCTCGTCTCCGGGGCGGCGGTGGCCCTCCCGGCAGCGCGCCCGGTGGCCTACAACGTGCTCCTGGTGGTCGCGTTCTTCTTCGCGCTCCAGGGGCTGGCCGTCGTCGGTTTTTATGCCCGTCGCCTGGCGGGGCCGCCGCTCCTGCGAGTCGCGGTGGTGGTGCTGGTGCTCGCCAACCCGTGGGCACCGCAGATCCTGGCCCTCCTGGGCCTCTTGGACAACTGGTTCGACTTCCGGCGGTGGGCCGAGCCCTCCGAGAGCGGGGACGGGACCCGCCCTGGAGGGCAGCCGTGATCGAATTCTTTCGAGGAGTGTCATGGAGCTGATCCTGAGGGACGACATTGAGAAGCTGGGTCGTCGCGGCGAGGTCGTGAACGTCGCAGCCGGCTATGGGCGCAACTATCTTCTGCCGCGTGGCCTGGCCATCGCCGTGACCGATTCCAACAAGGTCATGATCGAGAAAGAGCAGAAGAGCTGGGAAGCCCGGATGGCCAGGGACAAGGAGGAGTGCGAGACACTCGCCGCGCGCATCGCCGAGCTCCGCTTCGTGGCTCCCCGGAAGGTGGGCGAGAACGAGATGCTGTACGGCTCGGTGACCTCCGGCGACATCGGGGAGTTCCTCGAGGCCAAGGGGATCGAGATCGACAAGCGTCGCGTGCTTCTCGACGAGCCGATCAAGGCCCTGGGAGAGCACGAGGTGAAGATCCGACTCCACCCGGATGTCCAGGCCAGCCTCAAGCTCCTGGTGACCAAGGAGGGTTAGAACCGCCCCCATGTCCACCGATGCGCCGGCTCGGGAGCGCACCCTCCCGAGCAACCTCGAGGCGGAGCGGACAGTCCTGGGGGCGATCCTCGTCGACAACGCCGCTTTCAACTCGGCGGCGGAGATCCTCAGCCGGGAGGACTTCTACCGGGACGCCCACCGGCGCATCTACGAAGCGATGGCGGTGCTCGCCGAGCGCAGCCAGCCCATCGACCTCGTCACGCTGAAGGACGAGCTCGGCCGCCGGAGCGCCCTGGAGGCGGTGGGTGGCGCCGCGTTCCTGGCAGGGCTCGTAGACGGAGTTCCCCGCATCACCAGCGTCGAGCACTGGAGCCGCCTGATCAAGGAGAAGGCGGTCCTCCGGAATCTCATCCACGCCGGAAACCGCATCGTTCAGTCCTGCTTCGAGGCCGAGGACGAGCCGGCGGCGCTGCTCGATCAGGCGGAGAAGGCGATCTTCGACATTGCCGAGCGCCGCATTCGCCATGGCTTCGTCGACATGGGGGAGATCGTCAAGGAGAGCTTCCGGACGATCGACCAGCTGTCCCAGTCGAAGGACGTGGTCACCGGACTGGCGACGGGCTTTGTCGACATCGACGAGATGACCAGCGGTCTGCAGAAGGGCGAGCTCGTAATCATCGCCGGCCGACCCGCCATGGGGAAGACCTCGTTCTGTCTCAACATTGCCCAGCACGCAGCCCAGCGTGGGGGCGAGACGGTCGGGCTCTTCTCCCTCGAGATGTCCCGGGCCCAGCTCGCGCTGCGGCTGCTCTGCGCCGACGCGAGAATCGACGCCCATCGGCTGCGCACGGGCAAGCTGACCGAGAAGGACTGGGCGCGCCTCGCCAAGGCCTACACCGACCTTTCACAGGCGCCCATCTTCATCGACGACTCCGCCACCATCACGCCCCTGGAGATGCGCGCGAAATGTCGCCGCCTGAAGGCGGAGCACGGTCTCGGCCTGGTCATCGTGGACTATCTGCAGCTGGTCACCTCCGGCGGCCGGAACGAGAACCGTCAGCAGGAGCTCTCGGCGATCAGCCGCTCGATGAAGGGGCTGGCCAAGGAGCTCGAGGTCCCGGTCGTCGCTCTCTCCCAGCTCTCCCGCGCCCCCGAGGCGCGCACGGATCGGCGCCCGGTGCTCTCGGACCTGAGGGAATCGGGAGCAATCGAACAGGATGCGGACATCGTGATGTTCATCTTCCGTGAGGAGGAGTACAAGGCCACCGACGAGAACCGGGGCATCGCGGAGATCATCATCGGCAAGCAGCGCAACGGGCCTACCGGAAACCGTCGCCTGGCGTTCATCAAGGAGTTCACCCGCTTCGAGAACCTGGAGTGGCACCCGAGCTGATGCCGGGC
>CAXMOH010000266.1:0-5186 GCA_964194855.1 uncultured Hyphomicrobium sp. | reverse complement strand
GGGGCGACGATGGAGAACGAAACGACGTCTGGACTTCGACGGACGGTGCGCACTGGGAGCTGTTCGAAGCCGAGGCCCCGTGGACCGGCCGCTTCGCGATGTCGACGGTCATTCACCGCGACAAGCTCTTCATGTTCGCGGGCAAGGAGGGCCCGGAGGAGTTCCTGAACGACGTGTGGTCTCTGGAGCGACCCCAGCGTTGACGGCCCCGGCTCCGCCATCACACGAGCTCGGGGTGACGGGACGGCGCCGCGAGCGTAAGTGCTGTGGAACCAACCATCGAAAGGAGCAGACACATGCCCGCCACCACAGAGCAGGTCCTCGAGCATCACATGAACGCCTTCGGTGGGGGTGACCTCGAAGCCATCCTCCAAGACTATGCCGAAGACTCCGTTTTCTTCATACAAGACGGCCTCTTGCGGGGCCCCGGCGAGATACGACCGCTGTTCGAAGCCTTCATCGCCGAGTTCGGCAAACCGGGAGCGTCGTTCGAGATGAAGAAGCAGATCGTCGACGGCGAGACCGCTTTCATCGTCTGGTCCGCCGAGACCGCCGACAACGTCTACGAGCTCGGGACCGACACCTTCGTCGTTCGAAACGGAAAGATCGTCACCCAGACGCTTGCCGTGAAGGTCGTCTCCAAGAGCTGAGCTCGCCGCCCGAGCCTCCGCGCTGGCCTGCGCCGCTTCCGGGCCCGGGCAGGTGATCGGCTTCCGGCTCGTCGACTCACGACCCGGCGCGGCCGCTTCTGTCTCCCTGCGGCTCCTCTTCGAAACGGCGATCCTCGAGGAACGCCACGAGGAGTACCATTGCACAGCCACACGGTGGCCTGTGCCGTGCAGGGAAGGAGCGCCTGATGAGACGACAGCCAACGCGGGAATGGGCCGTGTCCAGGGGACTCGCGACCATGGTCGCGGCGATCGTCCTGACTCTCCCGACCTCGGCACTCGCGGAGGTCGAGATCGCCCACGATGGTGTGGACTGCGTCGTGGCCGGGCAGTTCCCCGTCATCCAGGCGCGCCTGCAGCCTTCGGGTGAAGTCGCCCGGGCCCGCGTCTATTTCCACGCCCGGGGCACACCCGACTGGTATTTCGTGGAGATGAAGAGCGAGGGCGGCGCGGCGTTCGAGGGGACGTTGCCCCAACCCCTGGACACGCTGGATGGCCTCGAGTACTACATCGAGACGGTGGCGACGGGCTTCGTTCAGGACCGCAGCCGGGAGTATTCGGCGCGGGTCATCACGGGCTCGGGGTCGTGTCCTGCCGGCCGGAGGACGGCGACCGCGATGGGTTCGGTGCCGTCCGCGTTGCTCGTGGGGGCGCCGGAGGGAGCCCCGGCCCTTCCGCCGGGCTTCGCCGACATTGGTCTCGTCGGCGCCAGCGGAGCCGGAGCACCCGGCGCCGGCGCAGCGGCGGGAACGAGCGGCGGAGGGATCTCCACCGGCGCCCTGCTCGGCATTGCAGCAGGCGCAGGAGCCGCCGTGGCGGTGGCGGTCGCCGCTGGTGGCGACGAGGGCATGGCGAGTCCCGCAGCCGCAGCCGGGACGGCAGCCGGTGGGATGCCCGAGCCAACCCCCACGCCAACCCCCGCCCCGGACGTCTCGGGCCGGTGGGCGGGGACTTTCGACGAGAACCCGAGCGCCACGCAATGCTCCGTACAGAACGATCTCTCGCTGGACCTGCAACAGTCCGGGAGTGCGGTCAGCGGCACGTTCCAGCTCCTGATCCGCTCGGCCACGCCCGCGCCGTCGGATCCCTGTCCTGTCCAGGCCGGAGACGCCTTCACCGGCCTGTGCAGCGGCACCGTCAACGGCGATACCATCTCGCTCCAGCTCGCGATAACGGGTGGCCCGTCGTTCTTCCTGGGCGGAACCATCTCCGGCGATCGCATGGGAGGAAGCTCGCCCCCGGACTCCGGGGGTCCCGGGGGGAGCTGGGAGGTCAACCGGCAGTAGGGAGCAGCGGATCTCCGTCCACCGGACCCATGATCTCATCTCACCAAGGGGGAAGCGTCCCGGCCGCGCCAGCATGAGCGGGAGCGACGAACGCGACACGGCGGCGACGCCCAGCCCGCGGCCCGGGTTCTGGCGGCGGATGCTCGGCGCCCTTGGGGGCAGCGCCTCTCCTTCGAGCGCCGGCGAGATTCCCGAACGCATCGGACGCTACCGTGTCCTGAGTCTGCTGGGGCAGGGAGGCATGGGCGTTGTGTACGCGGCCCTCGACGAGTCGCTGGGCCGCCGGATCGCGGTCAAGACGATCCGCAAGCCCGATCCGTCGGCGAAGAAGCGCTTCTGGCGCGAGGCGCGCGCGGCCGCGACGGTGAACCACCCCCACGTCTGCCAGCTCTTCGAGATCGGAGAGGACCATGGGCAGTTGTTCCTCGCCATGGAGCTGCTCACGGGGAGGACGCTCACCGAACGGTTCGCCGAAGGCCCGATGCTCCCGCCGGAGGTGTCGGCCATCGGCCGGGACATGCTGTCCGCCCTGTCCGCGCTCCATGGGGAGGGTGTCGTCCATCGCGACCTCAAGCCCTCGAACGTCTTCCTCACTCCCCACGGCGTGAAGGTTCTGGATTTCGGTCTCGCACGACCGCTTCCGACCGAGCTGACCCAGACGATCGAGAAGGGCACCGAGCTCACGACACCGGGGCTCCTCGTGGGAACGCCGCGTTACATGGCGCCGGAGCAGGTGCTCGGCCACGCCGTCGGCGAGCACACGGATATCTTCGCCGTGGGAGCCGTCCTCTACGAGGCCCTCGCGGGGCGCCCCGCCTTCGTGGGGACGACCGTGGTCGAAGTGCTCTCGGCCACGCTCCACGAGAGCCCGCCCGCACTCAGCGGCTCTGCCGCCGTCGTGTCGATGGACCGGGTCATCCGCCGGGCGCTGGCCAAGAAGCCGGCCGAGCGGTTCGTCTCGGCGGAGGAGATGTCCCGCGCCCTCGCCGCGATCCCGATGGGGGACGCGTCCTCGTCGGCGACCGTGGCACGCCCGCTCACGCGCCTCATCGTGCTGCCCTTCCGGCTGCCGCGCCCCGATCCGGACATCGACTTTCTCGGCTCGACCCTCGCCGACGCGGTGACCGGCTCCCTGGCCGGCTTGCCTTCGCTCGTGGTCCGTTCGAGCGCCTCGGGGCACCGCTTCGTTGGGGAGGCCCCCGACGTCAAGGAGATCGCGGCGGCGGTCGGGGTAGACCTGGTGGTCACGGGCACGCTCCTGCGCTCGGGCGACCAGCTTCGGCTCACGAGCCAGCTCGTGGAGGCCCCCTCGGGCACGCTGGTCTCTTCCTTCACGACCCAGTCGCCGGTGGGCGACGTCTTCGGCCTGCAGGACGAGCTCGCCGAGCGCCTCGTGAAGGCCCTGTCCCTCACCCTCGTCGGACAGGAGGAGGGGCCACGGCGCGACGTACCCGCCAGCCCACGGGGCTACGAGCTGTTCCTCCGGGGCAACGAGGTCGCTCGGGACTGGACGCACCTCCGCGAGGCGCGCGACCTGTACGAGGAGTGTCTGAGGGAGGACCCGGACTACGCGCCGGCCTGGGCGCGGCTCGCCCGCTGCCACCGCCTCGTTGGGAAGTTCTTCCTGGAGGACCCCGGCACCAACATCGCCCGGGCCGAGTCGGACCTGCAGCGCGCCCTCGATCTCGACCCGGACCTCCCGTTCGCCCACAAGGTGTACGCCCACATCGAAGCCGAGGACGGGCGGGCACGGGAAGCGTTGGCGCGCCTCCTCGGGCTCGCCCGGCGCCGTCGCAGCGACCCCGAGGCCTTCGCGGCGCTCGTCCACTGCTGCCGTTATGCCGGGCTTCTCGAGTCCTCCCTGGCTGCCCATCGAGAGGTCCGGCGCCTCGACCCGCACATCAGCACGAGCGTCAGCTACACCCACTGGATGCGGGGGGACTTCGAGGCGGTGCTGGCCGAGACGGGCGACCGTGACGACTCCGATCTCTACCTCTTCACGCTCCGGGTCCTGGGACGCGAGGAGGAGGAGAGAAAGCACCTCGACCGCCTCCCGTCCCGGTCGCCGATCCCGGCAGTCCAGCGCACACACGACATCGTCGCCGCGTTCGTCGACGACGACCTCGACCGGGCACGGGAGGTCCTCCGGAAGACGGCGAACGCGCACACCGATCCCGAGGCCATGTTCGTCTACGGCAGCGCCCTGGCCCACGTTGGCGACGCAGAGGGCGCGCTGACGGTCCTCACGCGGGCCGTCCACGGCGGCTATCTGGTCCCCGAGGCCTGGCGACACCCATGGGTGGCCGGGCTCCTCGAGCGAGCGGACGTCGCCTCTCTCCTCAAGAGCGCCGAGGCAGCGAAGAGAGAGGCCGAGCGGGTCTTCCACGAGTCCGGCGGGCCCGAGCTGCTCGGCCTGCCGGGCTGACCCGGCTCCCCTCGGTGGCCCGTAGGGTCCTGGTTTCCCCCAACCTGGCCCGCAACCGGACGGTAGGGCACGCCTCCCGGACCTTCCGGCACCCCGATTTGCCCAGTATATACTTGCCGAGCAACCCAGAACCCGCCCGGCAAGGAGAACGAATCATGAGAAGCCACACGACGTTCGGAGCCGCAGTGCTGATCATCGGAACGCTCACCGCTTCCGCCGCCCAGGCACAGCTGCCTGACCCCGGCCTGGAGGTGGATCCGGGGCACACCGCGTTCGTGCTCATCGATCCGCAGAACGACTTCCTCAGCCCCGAAGGGGCGACCTGGGGACTCGTGGGCAAGAGCGTCACCGCGAACGGCACGGTGGAGAACATCGAGCGCCTGCTGAAGACCGCCAAGAAGACGGACATCCCGGTCTTCGTGTCGCCGCACTACTACTACCCGAGCGATCACGGCTGGCAGTTCGGCGGGGCCGTCGAAACGATGATGCACGGCATCAAGATGTTCGAGCGCAAGGGCGCCTTGACCGTGGAGGGATTCGAGGGATCAGGGGCCGACTGGCTCGAGCGCTACAAGCCCTATCTCAACGATGGCAAGACGGTCGTGGCGAGCCCGCACAAGGTGTACGGGCCCGAGTCGAACGACCTGGCTTTGCAGCTGCGGAAGCGCGGGGTCAACAAGATCATCCTTGCGGGGATGTCGGCGAACCTCTGTGTGGAGTCTCATCTGCGGGGACTCCTCGAAGAGGGCTTCGAGGTGGCCGTGGTCAAGGACGCGACGGCGGCCGCACAGGTCCCTGGCCTCGACG
>CAXMOH010000265.1:0-6506 GCA_964194855.1 uncultured Hyphomicrobium sp. | reverse complement strand
CAGGTGCTCCATCACGATGAAGGTGAAGCCTTCGGCCTCGCCGACGTCGAAGAGCGCGCAGATGTGAGGGTGGCTCAGGGCCGAGACCGCCCGTGCCTCGCGCTCGAAGCGCTCGCGGCCGAGGGCATTCTCGGCGGCGTGTGAGCGGAGCACTTTGACCGCCACAGTCCGGTCGAGGCGGGTGTCCCGGGCCCGATACACCTCGCCCATGCCACCTGCGCCAATCGGGGACTCGATCTCGTAGGGCCCGAGGCGCTGTCCCGACTTCAGGCTCATCGTTGGCCTTCCCCGGTCCCCGCGGGGCAGCGGATGCGCGCTCCACGGGGCCGTCTAGGGCGACTGTCCGGAACGATTGGGCGCAGCATACACCAAGGCGGAGCTGGCGGGTTCGGGTCGGGAATGGCGCCGGCGCCCGAGGCGTTGCATCATATGAAGATATGGGGACACCATACCTATCTCCGCTCTAGTGATGTGAGATAGGTATGGTGGCCCCATGTCCCTATCTCGGGGGAAGCTGATGAAAAGGATCCTGATCTACACGTGTGCCGCTGCGGTCACTCTCACCGCCTGGCTCGGCGGGTTCCGCCCGGGCCCGCGCGACACCGAACGCCTTCTGGCCGCCGGGATGGCCGAAGCGGCATCCCCGGGCGAGGAGCCGGCGGGTGACGAGCTCGAGCGCTCGGGCCGCGTGCTGCTGTTCTCGGTCGAAAAGGGGAGGTTGGTAGTGTCCGACAAAGTGGTCAAGAGCGAAGAGGAGTGGAAGAAGGAGCTCTCGCCGGAGCAGTTCCGGATCCTGCGCGACAAGGGGACCGAGAGGGCCGGCACGGGGCATCTCTTGAGGAACCACGAAGACGGGACATACACGTGCGCCGCCTGCGGGGCCGACCTGTTCGCTTCGGACACCAAGTTCGAATCCGGCTCCGGCTGGCCCAGCTTCTACGACTCCGTCGACAAGGAGAACGTGGTGACGGAGACCGACGACACCCTGGGCATGCGCCGGGTCGAGATCCTCTGTCGCCGCTGCGGTGGCCACCTCGGACACGTTTTCGACGACGGCCCCCGGCCCACCGGCCTCCGCTACTGCGTCAACTCGGCCAGCCTCGACTTCGAGAAGAAGAAGTAACTCCTGGCTAGCCGATCGCGTTGTCGAGGACCATCATCAGCGTGAAGCCGAGCAAGGCGCCGACTGTGGGACCGTCCGTATCGCCGGCGCGCTGAGCTTCGGGGATCAGCTCCTCGACGACCACGAAGATCATCGCGCCGGCGGCGAAGGCGAGGGCGTAGGGCAGCACGCCGCGCACCTGGAGGACGATCACCGCTCCGATGACGGCGGCGATCGGCTCGACGATCCCCGAAAGCTGCCCATACCAGAAGCTCTTGAACGGCGAGACACCCTCCCGCCGGAGCGGGAACGACACCGCCGTTCCCTCGGGCACGTTCTGCAGACCTATGCCGAGGGTGAGGGCGACCGCCGCGCCGACCGTCGCCTCGGGGAAGCCGCTCGCAGCCGCGCCGAAGGCGACCCCGACCGCGAGGCCCTCGGGGATGTTGTGGAGCGTGATGGCCAGCACGAGCAGAGTCGAACGGCGCCACGTCGTGTGCAGCCCCTCCGCCTGGTTCGTGGCCAGCCTGGGGTGGACGTGGGGCAGGATCTTGTCGATGACCCACAGACAGCCCCCGCCGACCAGGAAGCCGATCGCGACCGGCACCCAGGCGGGATGCGGCCCCTCCTCGGCCAGCTCCAGCGCAGGTGCGAGCAGAGACCAGAAGCTCGCCGCGATCATGACCCCCGCCGCCCCTCCGAGGGCGGTGTCCAGGGCCCGGCGGCTTGGCTGGCGCGCGAGGAAGACGGCGGCGGCGCCCAGGGCAGTCAAGGCCCAGGTGAACCCTCCGGCAAGCAGTGCTTGCATCGCCGGGTCCAACGTCGCGAGGCGCAGGGCCAACTCACTCATTCTGGCTACTCCTGCCCCGCCGCGTCTCCGGGCGAAGTTCTGGGGACACGTGGGAGCGTCTTTGCTCGTCGTGTAGTGTGATGATAGCCGAACAAGAGCAGTGTGCCGAGGAGAGCAGGCTGATGAGACGACGGACGCGCCTGTACGACGCAGCCGCGGCGTGGGCCGCCGCCGCGGTGCTGGCCGTGGCGTGCCAGGGCTCGACGTCCCAGCCGGCCGGCAGTCGATCGCGAGCCGCCCTGCCGGAGGCCGCCCTCGTGTACGGCCAGGGCCCGGAGGGGGCCCGCTCGCTCTACGTGGTTCCTGTCGAGGGCGGAGAGTCAACCAGACTCACCCACCACCCCGCCAGCGACGGATTGCCACGCTGGTCCCGGGACGGCCAGGCGGTCGTCTTCGCCTCCAACCGGTCGGGGAACTGGCAACTCTGGAGCGTGCCAGTCGATGGCGGCGATCCCGTCCGCGTTCGCGACAATGAGCACCGGGAGTGGCAGGCCGACGAGTCGCCGGATGGCCGCTTCCTCGTATTCCTCTCGAATCGCCAGGGGCCCGAATACCTGTGGCTGCTCGATCGCTCGACGGGCGATCTCCGAGCCCTGGTGCGCCACGGGAAGCGCACCGTGATGGGGAACCCCCACTGGAGCCCCGACGGAAAGCAGATCGTGTTCTCCTCGAATTGGAAGAGCGGCCACCAGATCTATGTGGTGGAGGCGGCCACCGGAGAGGCCCGCCGCATCTCCCCGCTTGGCGGCTGCGAGCCCCGATTCCACCCGGATGGCACGAGGGTGGTCTATGTGCAGCGCCGCCCCCAGGGCGACAAGAGCCTCAGCCGGCTCGTGGAGCACGACCTCGAGACCGGGGAGGAGACGGTGCTCGTGGACTGGCCCGCCCTCAACTACGATCCCGTCTACTCACCCGACGGCTCGGAGATCGCGTTCGCCTCGACGATCACCGGCACCTGGGAGATCTACAGGCAGCGCATCGAGGACAGGAAGGCCCACCAGGTGACCTTCGCCGGGGCCGACGCACGCTATCCGGACTACCGGCCCTCCGCCACCCCTTGACGCTGCCCCGGCCGGCCATGCGTGGTCTGCCGGGTTGTGGCAGCATGAAAGGATGCGTCCGTTTCGCTCCCTCGTCGCCGTGTGCCTGCTCGTCGTTCTCCTGCCTGCCTGCCGCGACGTCGCCCGGGTGCTGGGCTCGGGTCCGTCCGGCCCTGCCGCAGCCGACGATCTCGTCGTCGCCCTCGCCACACGATTCGGACCGATCCAGCGTGGGCCCCGGTTCAACGCCGCGCGCCCCAAGCTCGCTCGATCGGCCTTCGTGCCCTCGCGCGTCTTCGATGATGCCAGCGTCTGGACGACCCGGGAGGCCGAGTGGCGGCAGCTCGAGTTCTTCGGGCATCGCGACGGGGAGAAGTATCGCCTCGACGTCCGTTCGTCCGCCCCGCCTCCGCGCGAGCCCGGGGACTATCGCGGGCGCCTGCGGCTGCACCGCCTGGACGAGGGCCAGTTCGAGTGGACCATGCGCCAGGAGCTGGCCATCGGCCCGCTCCGGCCGGAAGACATCGCCGGCGCCCTCACGCTCCTCTTTCAGGCGGCCGAGGGGGTGTCGGCCGAGGAGGCCCGCGCCCTGGCGAACGAGACCTTCCCCCGGTCCGCTGCGGTGTACTCTCGCCTCTTCGACCTGGAGACGCTGGACCTCACACCGCAGGCTGACGGTGCCACCGCGATCGTCTTCGGAGTTCGCCTGAGGCCCGAGCGGATCCGGCCCACGTCGCCCCGCTATGCGGCCTTCCTGGAGAAGCACGCCGCGCCCATGCGAATGACGGCGATCGCCAGGGACGCCTCGGAGGCGACATGGTGGAGCATTGAGCTCGAGAAGCTCCTCTGGACGTTCCGCTTCCGTGTGCGCGACGGGAGCCTCGTCCCCCTGGACGGCCCGGCCGAGCGGCGCATCCCGGAGGAGATTCGAGTCACCGTGGACTACTCCACGAAGGTCGGGTTCTTCACCATCGGTGTGCGGGACCTGGTCGCAGACGTCACCCTGACGCGCCGCCCTGACGAGAAGGGATACAGGACGCGTTTCCAGCAGGAGCCCGAGTGGCGGCTGCCCTTCATGTTGAAGCCGTTCCTCCGCGCCTCCCTGCGCTATCCGTTCGAGGGATCCGGCTCCTGGTCCTCCTTCGCGGTGAAGGGGGCGACCGATGGCTCCACGGAGCTCGTTCGGGACCTGGGAACGCGGGTGCGCGAGAGCTGGATCGTGAAGTGGCTCGGCGGAGCCAGCAACACGGCGCTGAGCGATTTCCGGAAGGGGGCCGAGTCGGAGTCGGACCGCTACAGTCGCGAGTGCCTCTACGCGCTGCGTGACGACGTCGTGACCCTGCTGAACGAAGGCGATCTCGATTAGGACAGCGTCGTCCGTCCCTTCCCGAGGTCGAAGCACACCGTCAGCCGATCGCCACTTCGATGCCACGTCCCGGAGGTCAGGTCGCGGGTGGCCTTCACCTCGCGCAGCGGCGTCGACGACCCAGCGTGCGAGACCTTCGGCGGGCCTGAAGGCGGAGTTGTGAGCCGCAGCGTGAGATCCGGGCAGGCGAAGGGCGCGTCGAGGAGCGTACGATTCGCTTCGCGGCTGATCGCCGTCAGCTCCCGCGCTGCCCAGTAGCGGGCGATCTCGCTGACCTTCATCCACACTGTCTGATCGCGGAACCGCCCGGCCAGGGCCCGAACGACGCCCTGGAAGTCTCGAAACCCGTCCTTGCTGCCCTGAGTGTACATGCCCGCCCAGTGGCAGAGCATGATGGCCGGCTCGCCGTCCTCGATGAGCTGCACGATGCGACCGCTTTGCGCTTCGGCGTCCGAATAGCGATGGCCCTCGCTCTTCCTGTCACCATCCCACCCACCGAACCAGTCACCGGTCGCAGCCGGGACGTTGACCACGACTCGCGGGTCGTCGGTGCCAAGCCCGCTGACGTGCTCCAGCATCGGTCGCGTGCTCTCGTTTCCCTCGGCGACGTACTTGAAATAGTGGGGGAGCTCCGAGCCGTAGACGTCCCGGACGGCCTGATGGACGGCGAGCGAAAGCTCGCTCTCGACGCTCGTGCCGAACCCACCAGGGGTGGTGATGCCCTCGCACGGCAGGTCACAGTTGTGGAGGATCCGGAGTGCGTACGCGATGTAGCTCGCCAGCTCGTCGACGCTCGTCTTTCGCTGCGGGAACCAGTTCTCCATCGTGCCCGCGCTGATCTCGGCCATGGGACGACCGGTCCGGATGTCGACCATCCGGGTGTGCGAGATCATCTCCGGGTGGATGTCCCAGTCCGGGACCATCAGCTCCCGGACCAGCTTCAGGCTGGCCCGCAGCTCCGAGCGAGACCAGCCCGGCAGCTCCCGGTCCACCCAGCCCACGCAAGCCGGATACGGCACGATCGAGTACTTGCCCCTCACGCCGTGGCCGCCGCACCATTCACCGAACTCGCGCACGAAGTCGTCGGGGATCTCCCGCGGCCACGTCTTCCAGGGCTTCTTGTAGTCCTGCCGCTCGGGCCAGGCTTCGGCGAACTGAGGCATGCAGAAATGGCCCATGTTCACCAGGCAGGTCGAGTCGTCGATGATGAATGACAGTGGGACACGCCCCCGGGGGTTCAGGATCTCGACGCCCGCATCCCGCCGGGGCCGTTGTCCGCGGCTGACGTCCGGGACGTCGGCCAGAAGGGCGTCCGGACCAAGCGCGAGACCGGCTGCGGCCAGGGCGCTGCCGGCCTGCAGGAACTCACGACGTGTGGGGATCGGCATTGCTCACCTCCGGTGTGACCCGCTCGACCGAGCCGGCTGCAGGCTACACCAGGAGCGTGCCGCCGTCTCGATGGCCCGGTTGTGACACGCTAGGAACCGTCCCATGGGCCCGTGCATGCGAGGCGGCGCGCCCCACACTGGTCCCGTGGCGAGGTGGACCATGCTGAGGCTCTTCCGTGTGCTCGCCGTGGCGTCGCTGGCTCAACTGCATGTCAGAATCAGCGGATGGCGTTTTTGGAGCTGGTCACGATCGTTGTCGATGAGTACGACCCGGCAATCGATTTCTTCGTTGACGTGCTTGGATTCGAGCTGGTGGACGATTCGCTGTCACTGACCAACGATGGCCGTCCGAAACGATGGGTCGTGGTGCGTCCGCCGGGCGCCCAGACCGGTATCCTGCTGGCTCGTGCCGATGGCAAGCACCAGGCGGGCGCGGTGGGTAGCCAGGTCGCGGGGCGCGTGGGCTTCTTTCTACGCGTCGAGGACTTCGAAGCGAGCTACGACAGGATGGTGGCAGCCGGCGTCGTGTTCGTGACACCACCGCGCACGGAGGCCTACGGTACCGTGGCGGTATTCGTGGACATCGCCGGAAACCGGTGGGACCTGCTTGGCGTCGTCTGACTGCACCCGCAGCACCCCCGAGAGATTCGAAGTCATTGTTGTCCGTCGAACCGTGCAGTTCAGCTGCGAAGCGCGACTCAATGACGCCAGGGCCGGCTTAGACAGCTTCCTGCATGGTATTCGCGTTTCGTCTGCTGCA
>CAXMOH010000264.1:0-4983 GCA_964194855.1 uncultured Hyphomicrobium sp. | reverse complement strand
ACGAGCGCGGGCTGAGCGATCGAACCGCCATCGTCTTCGCCGGCGACAACGGCTTCTTCCTCGGCGAGTTCGGCCTGGCCGGCAAGTGGACGCCCCACGAGGCCTCGATCCGGGTGCCCCTCGTGATCTTCGATCCGCGCGTGTCCGAAGAGCACGCCGACCGGCGAGTGGACGCCCTCGCCCTCAACATCGACGTGGCGCCGACTCTTCTCGAGCTGGCTGGCCTGGCGCCGGGAGACGAGATGCAGGGACGGAGCCTCGTCCCGCTGCTGCGCGACGACGCGGCGGGCTGGAGGTCCTCGTTCTTCTACGAGCACCTCTTCGTGCACCCTCGAATCCCCCGTTGCGAGGCCGTGAGGACCCAGGGCTGGAAGTACATCCGCTACCTGGACACCGACCCGCTCTACGAGGAGCTCTACGATCTCCAGAGCGACCCCCAGGAGCTCCAGAACCTCGCCGCCTTGTCGGGCTACGCGGCGCCCCTCTCCGAGCTGCGCCACGCCTGGGAGCAATGGCGCCAAACGGCAGAGTAATCCGGGCGGCGCAGGGGTCCCGAGGAAGGCCCCTCAGCATGCGGCGGCCGCGTCAGGCGTCGGGCGTCAGGCGATCGGGGAGACGGTATGGCTGGCGGTTCCCCATCCGCGGGACCGCCAACAGGCGCTTCAGGATCCCCTCCGAGAGCCAGCCAGCAAGGCGGCCCGTTCCAGCGATGTCGTGGTAGGCCTCGTGGCGTACGAGGCTGAAGGCTCGAACCACGGAGAGCAGAGCGGCTCGGGCCGCTCGGTCGAAGAGGCCGAGCTTCGGCACGTCCAGCAGAGCGCAGGTCTCCGGGTCGAGGAGCTCCCGCATCAGGATCCGGGGCAATCGCCGAGTGAGGACCTTCGGCGGCGGGTTCATCCTCTCCATGAGCAGCCTCAGGGATCGAGTCAGCTTCGCCCCATCCGGGGTCCGGGCCTTCTGGCGAGCCTTGATCGTGTCGAAGAGCTCCGCCGCCGCTTGTGGGCCCTCGAGGGGGAGAAGGCCCTTGCTGACACCCATGACGTGCCCGACCACGTTCCAGGAATGGACGTAGGCCGCCTTCTCGTCGTCCTTCAGGTGGATCCCGAGATCCTCCCAGCCCCGCAGGATGACGTGAGAGAACGTCATCAGGACCAATGCCAGGTCTTCCTGGTTGATGGGGTGGCCATCCTTCTCCTCGTCCCAGTCCAGCGCGCCGAGATGGGAGGCGAGTGAGGGATCTTGCGAGGGCTCCGGATCGCCGAGGATGAGGTGCCGCACCGTGGCGTGCATGAGACGCACCTTCTGGGCCGCAAGGATCCCCCGCCGCTCGCCGGGCCCGAGGAGTCCTCCCCTGTCCATCACGTCGAGGACCATCTGGGCCGTCTCCCGGGCCCGCCGCTCGACGTGCGCCTCGAGCCGCTGGGTCTCGCCCAGGACCTTGGCAATCGAGCGCATGACGTAGCACTCCGGGAGGCTCGAGGCGGCGAGAATGGTGATGGCCTCCGCCCCCCACCTGTAGAAGACGTCCTCGCCCTGCCGGATGAGGTTCTCGTCGGCCCACTCGGGCAGCCGGGACGATTGCTCGAGGTAGTTCTCCAGCTCCGGGATCCCCCGGGCTTCGGGGACGCCGTCTTCACTGACGAGCCATCCGAAGAGGGCGTTGGCCCCGCCGATGTCCTTGTTCCGAAAGATTGCCTCCGCCGTGCCGTCGGCGAGCGGATCGCCTTTCTTGCGCATCGAGTCCAGGAACCCGTCTGTCCACGTGTTGCTTGCCATGTTGCCCTCCCTTGACGGAGTCAGCGGCCCGATCGCGCCTTCTCGAGCAGGTCCGCCACGAGCCTCGACTTACCGATCCCGGCCTCGCCTTCGATCACCACGACCCCGCCCTGCCCGTCCCGGCGGAGCTTGTCGAGCCGCCCCGCGAGCCGCGAGCGCTCGGTGTCGCGGCCCACGACCCGACCCTCGGCCCGGGACGCCGACCGCCTCTCGGCGAACGGCCGGTGAACGACCACCGGCTCGGCGTGACCCTTGACCGTGATCGGGGGCACGCTCTCGAAACGCACCCGTCGCGACGCGGCGAGGAACGTCTCCTGATCGCACAGCACGCCCGAGTCCGCTGCCACCATCAGCCGTGCCGCGAGGTTGACGACGTCGCCGATCACCGCGTACTCCGACCGCCGGTCGTTTCCGCGGCGGCCGCAGAAGACCCGGCCGGTCGTGATCCCGATCCCCCCGGAGAGGCCCAGCCGAGCCAGCTCCTCGTGCATCATCAAGGCCGTGAGGGCTGCCCGCGAAGCATCGTCTTCGTGGGTGGAGAGCGTGACACCCCAGGTCGCCAGCACCACCGTCCCCTTGTCGTCCACGACGAGCTGGTTGAGCGCCCCGTCGTAGCGGTAGATGGCCGACTGGATGGCTGTCGTGGCGTCCTGCAGACGCTCGAGCGCGTCGCTGGCCGTGTAGTCGATGCCGTCGAGCTTGAGAAAGAGCACCGTGATCCGGCGCAGCTCCGCCAGCCACTCCGTCTGCCCGGCCTCGAGGCGCGAAAGCACCGGCCTCGGGACGTAGTGGCGCAGGACCGCCGCGAGCTCCGACGGCACCTCGGGATCCTCCGGGGCCGGCAGGGCGCCGGTGTCCCCGATGGCCTCCACTCGAACGCACCCCGCCTCTCGCGGCTGGCCCCGAGCCTGGGTGGAGATCAGGCTCCACATCTCCGGCGCGGCAACGACGTCGCCAGGGGCAGCGACACCCTGGGCGAGAGCGACCTGCTCGAGCGGAGAGCCGGCGGCGACCCACTCCCACCGCTCGTCGGCCCCACCCACGCTGGCGAGGAGCATCTCACCGGCGCCGATCCCGACCCGGAGACGCAGGCCCGCCACCGCGGCGCCGCCGGTTCCGAAGGGCTGCTGCAGCGCCAGGCCGCATCGGGCCGCGAGCAGGACGCCGCGCTCGAGCTCGTCCTCCGACCGCGCGGGCCAGACCGCGAGCACCGCGTCTCCCGGGAATCTCACGATGTCGCCGCCGTGTGCCTCGATGCGCTCCACCAGCTCGCCGAAGCACGCGTTGAGTACCGCCGTCAGCTGCTCGGCTCCCCCGGGCCCAAGACGAGCGAACTCGGAGGCGAGACGGGTGAAACCCACGAGATCCGCGAACAGAATGGCGCCGTCGAGACGTTCGCCCACCGAACGGGGGAAACGCGAAGGGTCCACCGCCGCCTGGCGGAGGAGGAACCGCGGGACGTAGGAGGCGAGGACGTCGGTGGAGAGCTCCATTGGCGTCAGAAGCGGAAGCGGACCTCGGCCCTCACGAGCCGGCCGATGATGTCTCCGAACACGTGCTGCTTCGCCTGGACGTCGAAGAGGTTGTTGCCGGAGAGAGCGATCTCCACCTTGCCCCGGTGAAACGCCACCGCGAGGCGCCCGTTCACGAGCCAATAGGCGTCGGTGTATCCCCAGAATCTCTGGTCCAGCACGTCCGACCAGAACGCCCGGTCGGTGTAGCTGACACCCGCCGAGCCACGGAAGCGCCCGAATCGACCGTCGACCGTCGCCGACCCCATGTGTCGGGGGGGCTGATTGAGTGTGAGCGGGGGCTCGCTCGAGTCCGTGTCCTGGGATCGGTCCTGGAAGGTGTAGGTCACGTTCGTCCGGAGGTTCCGCGTCCAGTCCACGTTGGCGCCGAGCTCGAAGCCCTGGGCCCGGACCCGCCCGACGTTGAGGAAGGTGAAAGTCTTCGGCAGCGTGAGGGGCGGCACGAACGCCGGGGGGAGCGGCCAGCCCGGGGGCGGATCACCGGGGCCGTAGAACTCCACCGGGAAGAACTCGATGAGATCGTGAGTGAGATTGCGATAGACAGAGGCAAAGAGGGTCGTGCGGTTGTCCACGGCGACCGTGTAGCCCAGCTCGATGGCGTCGATCTTCTCCTCGACGAGGTCCTCGTTTCCCACGGAGACGATGGGAAAGACGAACGGCGGCAGACCCGGCGCCAGCTCGATGGGCGTGGGTGTGACGCTCAGGAGATAGTTCTCGACCATGGACGGCGGGCGGTAGGCCCGGCTGTAGGAGGCCCGGATCGACTGATTCGGAGTGGGCTTGACGAGGACGCTCACCCGCGGCGAGACCACGGCTCCGATGGTGTCGAAGTAGTCCAGCCGCGCCCCCACCCCGAGCTCCAGCTTTGTATTAATGAAGATGCGGTCCTCGATGAAGGCTCCGGCGTCGTTGCGCGCGTCTCCGCGAGGGGCGATCGACAGGTCGAATCGGTTGAGGCGCGCGCTTCCACCGAAGACGAGGGCCTGCTTCTGCCCGAGCGTCCGGCGCACCGTGACCTCCCCGACGAACGCGTGGGCGTCGAAGGTCTGCTCGACCCCGCTCAGGAGATTTACCGACTCTCCCCCGATGCCGTTCCAGTACGCCCCGGCCTCCACTCCCCCGCTTTGGTAACGCGCCTGGGCGTAGGCCACGTAGGCACCCGGCAGGGTCGAGAAGGGCCCGATGCTGGTGATCGTGATCCCCGTCGAGCCGGCGTAGCCGGTCCGGAACGACCAGTGGCGTCCGTCGGAGGGATCGGCGTCCAGCCGGAAGTCGACCTTCGTCTGCTCGGTTCCCTCGTTCTCGAAGCCGAGCCCGGGAGGCAGGGGCGTCCCGTCGGGGAACGTCTCGTCGCGGTCCCAGGCCTCCTGGCTAAAGTAGCTCCCGGAGATCTTGTAGCTGACCGTGTCTCCGGCGTCGGCCCAGCGCGCCTTGACGTGGCGCAGATCGCGGTTGCCGACCCCGAGGTTCACGAGGCCGCCTTTCTGCTCACGGGGGGACTTCGTGCGAATGTTCACGACACCCGAAAGCGCGTTGGGCCCCCACACCGCGGAGCCGGGGCCGCTCAGGATCTCGACCTGCTTGATCTCGTCGAGCTCCACCGGAAGGTAGTCCCACAGGACGAAGCCCTGGTAGTCCTGGTAGGCCGAGCGGCCGTCCAGGAGCGCGAGCTCTC
>CAXMOH010000263.1:0-16708 GCA_964194855.1 uncultured Hyphomicrobium sp. | reverse complement strand
AACCAGGACTTCTTCCTGAACGTCGTGGCGTGGTTGGCCGAGGACGCCGACCTCATCTCGATCCGTCCGAAGGAGCCGGGGAACCAGAGCCTTTTCCTGAGCCGCACCGCTCAGCAGAACGTGGCCTGGGTGGCGCTTGTGATCGTTCCGTTCTTCTTCGTCGTCGCGGGCGTCGTCACCTGGTGGCGCAGGCGGTAGGCCAGTGAAGCAATTCTGGAAGACCGGCCTCGCGCTCCTCGTCCTCGTCGGCCTGGGTCTGTACATCTGGCACTACGAGTGGGGTCAGGAGATCCCCGCCGACAAGCCGAAGGAGACGATCCTCTCCGTCGAGCAGGACCAGGCCACCGCCATCTCCATTGCATCCAGTGACGCTCCGACCATCCGCCTGTCGAAGGTGGAGGGCGCGTGGCGTGTGACGAGTCCCTTCGAGGCCCCCGCCGACCAGTCGGCCGTCGAGTCGATCCTCACCCGTCTCGAGAAGCTCGAGGCCGAAGAGGTCGTCGTCGAGGAGGCCGATGACGTCGCCCAGTACGGGCTCGACTCACCCAGTCGATCCGTGAGCGTCACGCTCGAAGGTGCCGGGGAGCCGATGGTCGTCGAGTTCGGCGCCGCCGCACCCGGCGGCTCGGCTGTCTACGCTCGAACGCCCACGTCGCCCGGTGTCTACACGGTGGAGGCGTTCGTCGAGAGCTCGTTCGAGAAGGAGCCGTTCGACCTTCGAGACCGGGATCTCCTCCACGCCAAGCGCGACGACGTGCGGACTCTCGAGGTCCGGGGCCCGGAAGGCGACTACGCCCTGGCACGGACCGACGCCGGGGACTGGGCCTTTACCGAGCCACTGGCGACCCGGGCCGGGCGCTGGTCGGTCGACGGTCTCCTGGGCACTCTCGAGAACCTGGAGATGGAGGCGGTGGCCGAGGAGGAGGCCGGGGACCTGACCCCGTTCGGCCTCGATCGCCCCGGTCGCTCCGTCCGCCTCGTCCTCGCCGACGGCACGGCGCGCACGCTGGAGATCGGCAGCCCCGCCGGCGACGAGGACGACGGCAAGTTCCACGTCCGCGAGAAGGGATCCTCTCTCGTGGCCATCGTCCCCGGGGCCATCGTGACCGACCTCGAGAAGGGCATGGACGCGCTTCGGGCCAAGAAGCTCCTCGAGGTGGCGACCTATGACACCGAGGGCTTCGACGTGGTTTCGGAGGCAGGGGCCCAGACCTACGAGAAGACCACGACCGAAGGCGAGGACGGCTTCGACAAGACCCAGTGGAAGCGAACCTCACCAGAGGAGGCGGAGCTCGAGACGACCACGGTCGAGGATGCGCTCTTCAAGATCGGCGGGGTCGAGGTCCTCGAGTTCCGGGACGAGCGTTCGGATCTCGAGTCCTACGGGCTCGACGTGCCCAGTGTCCGAGTGACGATTCGGGCGAAAGGCGAGTCCTGGATCGAGCTGGGCGAGCGGGACGGCACCCACTACGCCCGGCGCAGCGCCGACGATGCCGTGCTGGTGCTCGACCCCACGAAGGCCGCGGAGCTCTTCGAGGCCCTCGAGAGCCTCCGCGCCGCCTCCCTTGAAATGTCCGAGCCCGAGAGCAGCCCCGAGGGTTGAGCTAGCGCCCCTCCGGAGGGGCCACCGCGGGCCCGCCATCCCCTGCCTTGGCCTCGGGAGCGGGAGGCGGCGGCGGCGCCACGGACTCCACCTCGTAGGCCTTCTGGATGATCACCGCCCGCGTGGGCGTGTCCCCGTGCTCCCCCCGACGGGTCGTGGGTGTCTGCATGATGAGATCCACCACGTCCATCCCGTCGATCACCTGGCCGAAAACGGCGTAGCCGGCCCCCCGGATTCCGAAGTCCAGGCTGTGGTTGTTGCGGACGTTGATGAAGAACTGGGCGGTGGCGCTATTGGGATCGTCCGTTCGGGCCATGGAGACGGCCCCTCGGGAGTTCCGAAGGCCGTTTCGGGCCTCGTTCCGGATCGAGTCTCTCGTGGGCTTCTCTTCCATCTCCGGGGTGAAGCCGCCTCCCTGGATCATGAAGTCCAGCATCACCCGGTGGAAGATCGTCCCGTCGTAGTGGCCGGCACGGAGGTACTCGAGGAAATTGGCGACGGACAGGGGCGCCTCCTCCGGCCGGAGCACGATCGTGATGGTCCCGAGGCTCTGGCCCGCCTGAGACAGGTCGAGCGCCACCGTGGGTCCCGAGAGCACGGGGGCCGCCGGGGCCTCCGGGGCCGGCGGCGGGGTGGCCGAAGCCTGAATGAGCACGAGGACGAGGGCGAGAATGGGCATCTGGTTGTCTCCTGCGGAAAATGGGTGTCCGTCCTCCCTGGAGGACGATTCTAGCAGCCCCCGTTGATTCGCCCGGCAAGCCGGTCGTAAAATGCTCGTAAACGCATGGTCCTCTTCAACTACTCGACGAAAGAGCTGACGGCCAAGGTCGTCTACTACGGGCCCGGACTGTGCGGCAAGACCACGAACCTCCAGTGGATTCACGAGAAGCTGCCCATCAAGAACAAGGGCAAGATGCTCTCGCTGGCGACCGAGACGGACCGCACCCTCTTCTTCGACTTCCTCCCCATCGAGATCGGGAGCATCCGCGGGATGAAGACTCGCATCCAGCTCTACACCGTCCCGGGTCAGGTGTTCTACAACGCCACACGGCGAATGGTCTTGAAGGGAGCCGACGCCCTGGTCTTCGTCTGTGATTCGCAAGAGGCGATGCTCGACGCCAACCTCGAGAGCTTCGAGAACATGCGACAGAACCTCGAGGCCAACGAGATCGACCCCGACGAGATCCCCATCGTTCTGCAGTACAACAAGCGAGACCTCCCCAACGCCCTGCCCATCGAGATCCTGAACGAGCGGATGAACCCCCACAACTACCCGTTCAACGAGGCGATCGCCGTCAACGGGGCCGGGGTCGAGGACACGCTGAAGGCGGTCACGAAGCTCGTGTTCAAGTCGCTCTCGGCAAAGTACGGTGACGCCGCGCCTCCTCCCGTCGCTCCCGGCGCGGGCCGGGCGCCCGCCCCGCCTCGTGCCGCCCCGCCCGTCGCCGTGGCTCGGCCGCCGGCGCCCGCACCAACCCCGGCGCCGAACCTCCTCGGCGACCTGGCCGTCGAGGTCGAAGAGCCCGTCGCCAGCGCTCCTCCGATGGTGATCCACGAGGACACGCCGGCTTCCGCCTACGGGGCACCGATCCCCCAGCCGAGCGCCGTCATCGCCCACGACCCGCAGGGGACGCTGGTGAGCTCGCAGGATGAGGCCGCGGAGCTCAGACGTCGAATCGCCAACCCGGGGATTCCGGAGCCCGAGATCGAGATGGATCTCGAGGAGATCGACGAGCTGCCGGATCACCGGAGCGCGAGCCACGTCCCCATGCCTGCCGCTCCGGTCACGCCACCCCCGACGCCGCCACCGGCGATCTCCTCTGCGCCGCCGCCGCCGCCGGCCGCCGCGCCGGTCCCGGCGACCGCAGAGACGGCCGAGGTCGAGGTGCCAGTCGACGTCGAGATTGCGCCGGGCACAACGCGGCTCCGCCTCAATCTCCGGCTGGTTCTCAACCTGAAGCGGCGCTGAGCGCCGTCGGCCCATCGACCGAGCTGAAACAGAGGGGATATCGATGCATCCTGAGCGCCGGTTCCGGATCCTGCTCCTGACACTGTCGATGGTCGTCTCCGTCGGCGCTGCTGCCACGGCCCAGCTCGAGCCTCTTGCCCTCGACACGGGCGCCACCGGACTGGGGCTGGCTCTCAGGCAGGTCGGTGTGAGCGGTCGCGTGCTCTACGTCACCGCTCATCCCGACGACGAGCACAACGGCCTCCTGGTCCGCCTGGCCCGCGGCATGGGTCTGCGCACCGCTCTTCTCACCGTGACCCGGGGCGAGGGCGGTCAGAACGCCATTGGCTCCGAGCTGTTCGACGCGCTCGGTGTCCTCCGCACCGAGGAGCTGATGGCGATGCACCGGATGGACGGCGCGGAGCAGTACTTCGGCCGCCCCTACGAGTTCGGCTACTCCTTCAGCGTGGAGGAGACGTTGGAGAAGTGGGGCCGGGAGCAGACCACCGGGGACATCGTGCGGGTCATCCGCGCGTTCCGCCCCGACGTCGTGCTGACCCTCCCGCTCGAAGCGCCCGGTCGGGGAGGGCAGCACCATCAAGCGGTCGCCCAGCTCACCCGGGACGCCTTTCGCGCCGCCGCCGACCCTGCTCGATTTCCCGACCAGCTGAGCGCGGGTCTCGAGCCGTGGCAGGCGCGGAAGCTCTACCAGGGAGGAACCGGCGGCTTTCCCGTCGACCTCCCCGGAACGCCGGTCGAGATGGCGACCGGCGTCTATGACCCGCTCCTCGGGATGACGTGGCAGGAGCTCGGAAGCCTTGCTCGATCCATGCACCGGTGCCAGGACATGGGGCAGCTCAAGGCCGATCCCGGCGCGGCCCGTGGCGTCTACTTCCTGGTCGACGCCGAGCCCGCCATCGAGGCGGCGGAGGACGATATTCTCGACGGGGTGGACACGACGCTCGTCGGTCTGGCGCGCTTCGCCCCCGGAGCCACGCTCGGGTCTGCGTTGGCCGAGCTGCAGGAGAAGGCCTCGCTCGCCCGGGAGGCCTTCGATCCACTGGCCCTCGACGACGCGGCGACCCCCCTGGCCGAGGCGCTGGAGGCGACGCGCGCCCTCCTGGAGCGATTGCCCGTCGAGGTTCTCGACTCCGCCGCCCGCGGCGAGATCGCCGCCCGCCTGAGGGACGAAGAGCGGGACATCGAGCGCGCCCTCGTGCTGGCCCACGGCCTCGTCGTCGAAGCCCGGGCCGAGGACGGACTGGTGACGCCGGGCCAGTCGTTCGAGGTGACCGTCTCCGCCTGGAACCACGGTGACGCGCCGGTCGACGTCGTCGACGTCGCCGTCGAGGTTCCCGAGGGGTGGACGGTTGCCGCCCCGCAGACCATCACCGGAAGGATCGATGGCGCGGGGGAGGAGCGTCTGCTGTTCACGGTGACCGTGCCCGCCGACGCCCGACTCTCGGGACCCTACTGGCACCGGCGGAGCGATCTCGACCGCCACGCCCTCGATGTGTCGGCCCACGAGACGCTTCCATGGACTCCGCCCGCCGTCGTCGCACGCCTGCGGATCCAGATCGCCGGCGCCCCGACGACGCTCAGAACCCCCGCCCGCCTCCGCTACCCCGGCCCGTTCGTCGGGGGCGAAAAGCAGCACGTGGTGCAGGTCGTCCCGGAGATCTCGGTCCGCGTGTCGCCGGAACGGGCGGCCGTGTCCCTGGCGGCTGCGGGGAGTCCCCTGGAGGTCCGGGCCTTCGCCCGCCACAACGCTTCCGGGACCGGGGAGGCCACGGTCCGACTGGAGGTGCCCGAGGGGTGGTCCGTCGAGCCATCCGAGACGCGGCTCCACTTCGCCTACGAGGGAGAAGAGGTGGCGGCCCGTTTCGAGGTGACGCCGCCGGCGCGGCCGACCGCGGGCACAGTGGTTCTCCACGCCGTTGCCTCTCGGGCGGGCCGCGAGTACCGCGACACCGTGCAGGAGATAGCCTACGACCACACCCACCGGCGACAGCGCCTCCACGCCGCTCGAGTGCAGGTGCTCGTCCTCGACGTCCGGGTCGCGCCGGACGCGTCGGTCGGCTACGTGATGGGATCGGGAGATGCGGTCGCCGACGGCATCCGCCAGCTCGGCGTCCCCCTCACCCTCCTCACCGCCGAGGACCTGGCCTTTGGAGACCTGACCCGCTTCACGACGATCGTGACCGGCATTCGCGCGTACGAAAACCGCCGCGACCTCCGTTCCGTGCACCATCGGCTCATGGAGTGGGTCGAGGCGGGCGGGCACCTCGTCGTCCAATACAACCGCTTTGCGTTCAACCAGGTTTCGCCCCGCCGCGGCCGAGAGCGATCCCGGGGCGAGGCAGAGAGCCCCTTCGCCCCCTACCCGGCGGCCGTGACGCGCCAGCGGATCACCGACGAGACGGCGTCTTTCACGATTCTCGCCCCCGACCACGCCCTTCTCACCACGCCCAATCGGCTCGGCGAGGCGGACTGGTCCGGGTGGGTGCAGGAGCGGGGGATCTACTTTCTCGCCACGAGAGACCCTCGATACGTGGAGATTCTTGCCGCCACCGATCCCTTCCCGAACAATCCCGGGGAGAAGAAGGGGATCCTCGTCGACGCCAGCGTCGGCAAGGGGACATGGACCTACGTGGGCCTCGTGCTCTTCCGGCAGGTCCCGGCCGGCGTCCCTGGAGGCTGGCGGCTGCTGGCCAACCTGGTGAGCCGTCCCCGGGGTCGCTGATCGCTCACCGCGGGGGTCGGTCCGTCGCCAGCTCCGGGCTCTCGTAGAGCACCTGGCCATTCACGATCGTGGCGAGGACCCGGGTCCCGAGGAGCTCCTCGTCGGGCACCGACAGGATGTCCCGGGAGAGGACGACGAGGTCGGCGAGCTTCCCGACCTCGATGGAGCCCTTCCGCGACTCCTCGAAGCTGGCGTAGGCGGCGTCCCTGGTCATCGTCCGGAGCGCTTCCTCGCGGCTCAGCCTCTGGTCGGGGTCGAAGCCACCCCGAGGCCGCCCCATGGCATCCTGCCGGGTGACGGTGGCGTGAAAGTTCTGGATGGGTGAGAGGTCCTCGACCGGGGCGTCCGTACCGTTGATGACTCGCGCTCCCGAGGAGAGGAGCTTGCGCCACACGTAAGCCCCCTCCTTCACACGGGCCTCGCCCAGCCTGCGGGGAGCCCAGGGTCGATCGGAGGTGCAGTGGATGCCCTGCATCACCGCGAGCACGCCGAGGCGGCCGAACCGAGGGATGTCTTTGGAATCGATGAGCTGCGCGTGCTCGATCCGGAAACGGGGACTCTCCCCTGGGAGGGCCTCAGCCATAGCCTCCTCGTATGTGTCCAGCACGATCCGGTTGCCACGGTCGCCGATCGCGTGGATCCCCACCTGGAAGCCTCGTGCCAGCGCGTCCCGTGTCGCTTCGAGGAGGCGTTCGGGCGGCGTCACCAGAAGGCCGACGTTGCCGGGGTCGTCCGCGTAGGGCTCGAGGAGAGCGGCGCCCCGGGAGCCGAGAGCCCCGTCGGCGTACAGCTTCACCGCACGGATCGTGAGGAAGCCGCCACCCAGGCCGATCTCGGGCCGGCCCACCGCACGCATCGTCTCCTGCCCGGACACCATGGCGTAGATTCGTGTGCGGAGCCGCCCTCTCTGCGCCAGGTCCCTGTAAAGAGCCAGCGTCTCTTCCGTGGCGCCGGCGTCGGTCAGGCTGGTGACGCCCTTCTCGAGGCACTCGTCCATCGCGAGATCGAGAGCCCGGCGCCGCTCCGAATCGGTCCTCTCCGGGGCCCCGAGCAGGCCCTGGGCGTTGTCCACGAAGAGGCCCGTCGGCTCCCCGGTGCCGTCGCGGATGATCTCGCCTCCGTCGGGCGTTGGCGTTTCCCCGGTGATGCCCAGCAGCGCCATCGCTCTGGCGTTGGCCAGCACCGCGTGGCCGTCGGCCCGCTCGAAGAGAATCGGGTTGTCGGGTGAGACGGCGGAAAGCGCTTCGTGGGTCGGGAAGCCCTTGACCGACCCTGAAGCCGGTCTCGACCACTTCTCCTCGTGCCAGCCGCGGCCACGAATCCACTCCCCTGGCCGGCGGGTCGTCACCGCCGCCGCGGCCCGTTCCACGACCTCGGCGTAGCTCGTCGCGTCCATCAGGTTCACGTCGAGCCGCGCGAAACCGATTCCCAGGAGATGAGCGTGGGAGTCGTCGAAGCCCGGCACAACCGTGCGACCGCCCAGGTCCCGGACCCGCGTCCCCGGGCCCACGAGCGCCTGGACCTCCTCGTTCGAGCCGACAGCCAGGATCCGACCGCCTCGGATCGCGAGGGCCTGAGCCCGGGGCCGTGCCCGGGCCACCGTATGGACGACGGCGTTTCGCAGGATGAGATCGGCGGCTCCGTCCTCGCCGGTGCTCACGAGAGAAGCCTGGGCCAGGAGCGCGACGCAGACGGTGGTGCGGATGAGCATGAACCCTCCGGATTCCGCCGAGTATAGCCGGCCCTTGACACCCCCCTGCACGGGTCCTAGTGTCTGCGTCACACCACGCTTTGCCGCCGGAGGTTTCATGCCCGACACCGTGTTCCAGGTTTTCGAGGCGACCGCTCGCGCTCACGCCGACCGCCCCGCGATGCGGCACAAGCACGAGGGGGTCTGGGAGACCATCACCTGGGCCGAGTACCGGGCGCTCGTCCGCCAGGCGGCACGAGGGCTTCTTGCCCTCGGGGTGACTCCGGGAGCGGGCGTCGCGATCATGGGTTTCAGTCGCCCGGAGTGGTTCGTGGCCAACGCCGCCGCCATGGCGGTGGGCGGGCTCCCGGCGGGCGTCTACACGACGAACACGGCGGAGCAGTGTCACTACATTGCCGAGCACGCCGAGGCGGTGGTCGTGATCGTGGAAAACCACGACTATCTCCACAGGTTCCTCACCATACGCGACCGATTGCCGCGGCTTCGGCACATGGTGCTGATGGAGGGGGAGCCGCCTGGAGCGGACGCCCTCTCGTGGGCCCAGCTGCTCGAGCGCGGCGCCTCGGTCGACGAGAAGGACATCGACGCGCGCATGGCTGCGGCCCGTCCCGACGACGTCTGCACGCTCATCTACACCTCCGGGACCACCGGGACCCCCAAGGCCGTGATGCTGACTCACCGCAACATCGCCTGGATCGCCGAGATGATGGTCGAGCAGCTCGAGGTCCGCTCCGACGACCGTCTCATCTCCTATCTGCCGCTCTCCCACATCGCCGAGCAGATCTCCTCCCTTTATCTCTCCATGGCCACCGGGGCCTGCGTCTACTTCGCGGAGAGCGTCGACAAGCTGGGCGAAAACCTGCGCGAAGCGCGTCCCCACGTCTTTCTCGGCGTCCCCCGCGTCTGGGAGAAGATCCAGGCCGGGATCCAGGCCGCGGGTGCCCAGGGTTCTCCCTTGAAGAAGAAGATCGCGGCCTGGGCGCGACGCGTGGGCCTTGCCGGAGGCTACGCGGACCAGCGCGGTCAGGGCCGGCCCTGGACCTGGGGGCTCGCCAATCGCCTCGTCTTCTCCAAGGTGAGGGCGCGGCTGGGAATGGATGCCACCCGACTCGCCATCGCCTCCGCCGCACCCCTGGCCCTGGAGACCCAGGAGTTCTTCCTGAGCCTCGGGATCCCGATCATGGACATCTGGGGCATGAGCGAGCTCACGGGCCCGGCCACGATCTCGCTGCCCCTGGCGTACCGGACCGGGCGATCCGGCCGTCCGCTTCCGGGCACCGAGATGAGGCTGGGGGACGACGGAGAGCTTCTGGTGCGCGGCCCCCACGTCTTCAAGGGCTACTTGAAGAACGACGACGCCACCCGGGAGGCAATCGATCCGGAGGGCTGGCTCCACAGCGGCGACGTGGCCGAGATCGACGCCGACGGTTTCGTGCGGATCACGGACCGCAAGAAGGAGCTGATCATCACCGCCGGCGGGAAGAACATCGCCCCCCAGTTCCTCGAGGGCAAGCTCAAGCAGATCCCGGCGATCTCCCAGGCGGTGGCCATCGGGGATCGCCGCCCGTACCTCGTCGCTCTGCTGGCCGTGGACCCGAGCCGGGTGGTCCAGGAGGCGGAGAAGGCAGAAAGCCCCGCGCGCACGCCGGAGGCCGCCGCCGCCTGCCCCATCTTCAAGGCCTACGTCGAGGGGCAGGTCGAAGAGATCAACCGCGGACTGGCCCGCTACGAGTCGATCAAACGCATCGCGCTGCTTCCCAGGGAGTTGACGACCGAGAACTCCGAGCTCACTCCGACGATGAAGCTGAAGCGTCGAGTGATCCACGAGAACCATCGCGACGCCATAGAAGCTCTCTACAGATAGTCGAGAGGGGACCCTCGCGGGGCGTCGCGGACGAGCGCCGTGGTCTACTCCGGCGGTCGGTCGGAGGGATTGCGTCTCTCCCGGTGGCCGACCAGGCTCGCCCTGGTGAGCGACCCCTTCCCGAAGCGTCGGGCGACCTCGTCCCGGAGGAGGTCGGCTGCCCCTCGGGAGTCGTCCGCTTCCGGGAAGAGATCGAGCTGGGGGGAGCCCGACCCGAAGTGGGATGCGTAGATCCCCAGGAGCCGGACCCTTCTGCCCCTGTGTACATCCTCGAACAGGGGAAAGATGACGTCGAAGATCGCATCGCCGGAGTCGACGCCGGCCCCCAGCGTGCGAGCGTGCGTCCTCGTGCGGAACGTCTCGTCGCGGTACTTGAGGGTGAGCGTGCGTCCCTTGAGGCCATGGGAGCGCAGGCGTGCGGCGACGCTGTCGGCAAGAGAGAGCAGCAACGCGCGGAGCCGCTCGGAGTCCGCGGTGTCGGTGTCGAAGGTGTGCTCCTGGCCGATGCTCTTGGCCCCCTCCGACTCGCCGTGAACCTCTCGCTCGTCGATCCCCCGGGCCAGCTGCTGAAGGTCCTGGCCGTGGGTCCCGAGTCGGTTCTCGAGACGTCCGTGCTCGAGGGCGGCCAGGTCGCCGATGGTCACGACGCCCAGTGTCGCGAGCCGTTCCTCCATCTTCGGCCCGACGCCCCAGAGCCGTCGCACCGGCAGCGGGGCGAGAAAAGCGGCCTCTCCCCCGGGTGCCACCACGACCAGGCCGTCGGGCTTTCGCATGTCGGAGGCCACCTTGGCCACGAGCTTGGACGTGGCGACGCCCACGGAGGCGGTGAGGCCCGTCTCGTCCCGGATCTCCTTCTTCAGCCGCCTGGCCACGGTCTCCCCGGGACCGAAAGCGCGCTCACCTGCGGTCACGTCGAGGAAGGCTTCGTCGATCGAGACCGGCTCCACGCGATCGGTGACACGCCGCAGGATGTCCATGACGCGCCGGGACTCCCGGGAATAGAGCTCGATGTCCGGGGGGAGGTAGACTCCGTCCGGGCACGCGCGAAAGGCCTGTGAGATCGGCATGGCACTCCCCACGCCGAAGCGACGGGCTTCGTAGGAGGCCGTCGAGACCACACCCCGCCCCCGTCCCCCTCTCGGGTCCGCTCCGATGATGACTGGTCGCCCCTTCAGCTCGGGCCTGTCCCGTTGCTCGACCGCTGCGAAGAAGGCGTCCATGTCGAGGTGGAGTATCGAGCGGGGCCGTCCCGGGCTCCTGGCGTCCGGCATGGCGCCCCCGTCTTACGACGCCCGTGTCGCCGTCGCTCGGGCGCGATCGCGGCACGCCTCGGAGCAGAAATGCTCCTCGTGGCCCTGAACGAAAGCCGCGAGCGCTCGGGATCGGGGCACGTACGTGTTGCAGATCGGATCGCGGACGAGGTCCTCGGCTGCCCGGGGCCCGGGCCGGCGCGCCCGGCGCTGGACGTCTGCCGGAGCGGCGAAGAAGCGCACGATCGAGCGGGTGACCAGGCGAAAGAGAAACATCACGATGAGCCCGTAGATTAGGTAAATCACCCCTCGGATCACAGGCCCGCTCCCGCTACCGCCGCCATCGTCGAAGCATAGGCTCGCGCCGCCGTCGCCGTCAAACACGCCCGTTTTCCCCTTTCCGCCGACCCCACGCCGGCGATAGAATGGCGTGGCAATCTGCGAGGCCCCGCCACGTGGAGGGCCCGCCCCGGAGGTGGGGAGTGATCAAGCTCAAGAAGGTACTGGTTCCCACCGACTTCTCGGAGAGCGCGCGCCACGCGCTGACCTACGGAATCTCCTTCGCTCGTGAGTACTCGGCTCAGCTCGCGCTCCTCCACGTCGTCGAGAACCTCACCGTGGGCTACGCGAGCGACCTCTTTCCCGTGCCCATGGCCGAAGTGTTCCAGGAGATCTCGGGCTACGCGAAGACCGAGCTCGGCAAGCTCGGGACCGTGGCCCGCGAGAAGAAGGTCGAAGTCGTGGAGCAGGTCGTCCAGGGAAAGCCGTCGGCCGAGATCATTCGCTTCGCCGGGGCAAACGAAATCGACATGATCGTGCTCGGAACCCACGGCAAGGGAATGCTGGACCAGGCCCTGTTCGGCTCGACCACCGAGCGGGTCGTTCGTCGTGCGCCGTGCCCGGTGCTCACGGTCCGCCTCGCCGAGCACGAGTTCGTCGACGGCGATTAGTCCCAGGGCACCCCGGACCAGCGCACCAGAACCGATCCGGCCGTGAAGCCGGCTCCGACGGCGCTGAGCAGAACGAGATGGCCCTCGTCCACGCGTTTCTGTTCGAGGGCTGTCCCCAGCGCGAGCGGGATCGTCGCCGCGGTCGTGTTCCCGTACTCGTGGATGTTCTTTACGACCTTCTCCTCCGGGAGTCCGAGGCGCTTCTGGACAGCCTCGATGATCCGGATGTTCGCCTGGTGGGCGACGAAGAGATCCACGTCGGTGCCGGTGAAGTCGTTCCGCAGCAAGAGCCCCTCCGCTGACTCCGCGAACTTCCGCACGGCGTATTTGAAGACGCTTGCCCCTTCCTGCTTGACGTAGTGCAGCTTCTTGTCGACGGTCTCGTGGGTCGCGGGCCGCAGGCTGCCCCCGGCGGGCATGTTGAGGAAGCGGGCTCCCGAGCCGTCGACCTCGTGGCCGAAGTCCAGGATGCCGGAACCGTCCTCACCGGGCTCGAGGAGCACTGCGCCGGCGCCGTCCCCGAAGAGGACGCAGGTCGAGCGGTCGTCGTAGTCCAGGATCGAGGTCATCACGTCGGCCCCGATCACCAGGACCTTCTGGTGGACCCCGGTCTGGATGAACTGTGCGCCCACGGTGAGCGCGTAGAGAAAGCCCGAGCAGGCCGCGGAGACGTCGAATCCCCACGCCCCGGAGGCGCCGAGCTTGCCCTGGACGATGCAGGCCGTAGCCGGAAACAGCATGTCTGGCGTCACCGTCGCCACGACGATGAGGTCCAGCTCCTCGGGACCGATCCCACGGCGGCGCAGCGCCTCGCGGGCGGCGGACACGGCGATCTCACTCGTGGGCGTTCCCGGCTCGACCACGTGCCGACGCTCGATCCCGGTGCGGGTTCGAATCCACTCGTCCGAGGTGTCGACGATTTTCGCCAGATCGGCGTTGGTGATCACCTTCTCCGGCACAAAGGTCCCGAGTGAGGTGATGCGGGCCCGTCTCTGGCTCATAGGGGGGGGCTCCTCGGCAGGTCGATCGCTTATTAGAACCACCGTGAGCAAGGCGGTCAAGCACCGGAGATGCTATTCTGATCGTCCGCTGGTGCGGGGCCGCTGCAGCGCCAGCGGTACTCCCGGATCATCGCAGGAGGGACGAACCCGTGAATCGAATCCCGTTGCCCGTCGTCCGTGAAGGGGCGGAGCTCGTCGAATGCACCGACTGCGCCAAGTGCTGCACCTACGTCGGCGTGGGGATAGAGACTCCCAACAGGGCGCGCTACGCGACCGACATCCTCTGGTACCTCTACCACGAGAGCGTGTACGTCTATGTCGATGGCAACAAGGAGTGGTCCGTTCACTTCGAGACCCGATGCCGCAATCTCGGCGACGACCTCTTGTGTGGCATCTACGAGACACGACCCCATCTCTGCCGGAACTTCGACAACAAGACTTGCGAGGTGAACGATCAGGATCACGAGTCGCTCACGTTCCGCGACCCGGTCGTCTTCCTAGAGTGGCTCCGCGACAATCGTCCGAAGGTCTACAAGAAGGTCGAGAAGAAGTTTCTTCCGCCGGCTCTGCACCCGGGAGGGATCCCCTCCAACGGATCCAAGCATCGGAAGAAGGCTCGAGCAGAGACCGCCTGATGACCTCCGGGTCGCCCCTGGTGGGCATCGTCATGGGCAGCACGTCCGATTGGGAGACGATGCGGCGCGCAAGAGACACCCTGGCCAGCTTCGGTGTCCCTCACGAGTGCCGCGTTCTTTCGGCCCACAGGACGCCGGCGGCCACGGTCGAGTATGTCTCTTCGGCGGAGGAGCGGGGGATCGAGGTCATGATCGCCGCCGCCGGGGGCGCCGCCCATCTCGCCGGGGTGGTCGCGGCCCACACGCTGCTTCCGGTCCTCGGAGTGCCGATGGAGAGCGCATCGCTCAAGGGCCTGGACTCGCTCCTCGCCACAGTGCAAATGCCCGGCGGCATCCCCGTGGGGACTCTCGCCATCGGCAAGCCGGGTGCGACCAACGCCGCGCTCCTCGCGGTTGAGATTCTGGCCCTCACACGGCCCGCGCTCAAGGACAAGCTCCGCACGTTTCGCGAGGAGCAGACCGCCAGGGTCCTGCAATCCACTCTGGAGTAGTGCGGAGCGCTGGATGAAGACGAAGACGGAGACGGAGACGGGCAGCTCTCGGCGCCCGGGAGAGGGCTCGAACCTGGACAAGACAGCCATCATCCTGCTCACCGCGCTGACCGCAGCGTCGACCGGGTCGTCTGCCCGGGCGCCCGAGCCCGAAGACGGCATGATCGCCGTCTACGTCGGCACCTACACCGACAGCGAAAGCCGGGGGATCTATCGCTTCGGGGTCGACCCCGTCTCCGGCGAAGCCACGACTCCCGCTCTGGCGGCAGCGTCCGAAAGCCCGTCCTTTCTGGCCCTTCATCCGGGCGGGCGGTTTCTCTACGCGGTCAACGAGACCGACGACTTCGGGGGAGAGAGCACGGGGGCCGTGAGCGCCTTCGCCATCGACCCGGCGAGCGGCGATCTGCGGCTGCTCAACCAGAAGCCGTCGATGGGGGCGCACCCGTGCCACCTCCTGCTCGATGCCGCCGGACGGCATGTCCTCGTGGCCAACTACAGCGGAGGCAATGTCTCTGTCCTTCCGCTGACGGCAGACGGTCGACTGGAGGCCCCGTCCGCCGTTCAGGCGCACGAGGGGTCCGGCCCCGACAGCCGACGGCAGGAGAGGCCCCACGCCCACGGCCTGGCGCTGGCGCTGGACGAGCGCTTTCTTCTCGTCGCCGACCTTGGCGCGGACCGGGTCTTCGTCCATCGCTTCGATCCCGCCGCGGGCACCCTCGAGCCGAGCGCCCCGCCGTCCGCTGCGGCGGAGCCCGGGTCGGGACCTCGTCACGTCGTGTTCCATCCCTCCGGGAACCACGCCTACGCCATCAACGAGCTTCTCTCCACGGTCACGGTGTTTGGCTACGAAGCGGCCTCCGGCATCCTCGAGCCCGTGCAGACGATCACGACGCTCCCCGTCGAGTTCGAGGGCCGCAACTCGACCGCGGAGATCGCGGTCTCCCCGGACGGCCGTTTCCTCTACGGCTCCAACCGCGGGCACGACTCCCTTGCCGTCTTCACCATCGACGAGGACTCGGGCCGTCTGGCAGCCGCCGGTCACGTTTCGACAGGTGGCCGGAGCCCTCGGCACTTCGCCATGGATGCGACGGGCCGCCTGCTCCTCGCCGCCAACCAGGGTTCGGACACGATCACGGTCTTTCGTATCGACCCCGACACGGGCCTGCCCGCTCCGGTTGGGGAGCCGGTGAGAGTGCCGAAGCCGGTGTGCCTGCTGCTGATGCCGCCCGCCGGCTGACACCCTCGCACTAGGAGCCCGTGGTGAAAGTCAGACCGCGTCGAGACCGGATCTTTTCCGCCAGCTCTTCGTTGCCGAACCTCGGAATACTCCCGGTATTCCTGCGGTTCGGCGCCTCGATCTGACGAAAAATCTCTCGGCCTCGCTCACGGAGCACTTCCACCACGGTCTCCTAGCGGAGCAGCAACGCCTTCCAGTCCGGGACCTTCGGCGTGGGCTCGTCGGAGAGGGCCTTCTCCACCGCGTACGATGCCATCTTCTCCACGACCCAGGGGAAGTGGGCGTCCTTCAGGCTGCGGTGGTCGAAGTCCGGGGTGTAGTTCGTGAGGTCGATCCCGTAGAAGCGATCGTCCTTCACCGCGAACTCCACGGCATTCATGTCGTAGCCCAGGGCCTGGTTGAACCGCAGCGACAGCTCTTCGGCCTCGTCCCGGAGCTTCGTGCTCAGGGCGTCGTAGTCCTGATCGTAGCCCCCCTGGGCGAGGGGCGCGGGATCGTAGCGGATTGCCCGGGCCCAACGCCGACCCACCGTGGGGATCCGGATGAAGACATCCCAGGAAATGAACTCCTGCAACATTAACGTGAGGGTCCCCGAGTCGTTGTACTTCTCCATGAGCTCGTCCAGGGAGTGGATCTTGTTGACGTTCTTCCAGCCGCCTCCGAAGGCGGGCTTCATGATGCAGGGCGTGCCCACGTAGTCCAGAAAGCCGGCAAAGTCGACGGGCCAGAGGTTTCGCAGACTGTCCCCGGTCACATCCTCGACATAGGATTTGTTCGGGAGCACCACCGTCTTCGGCGAGGCGATCCCGAGCTTCTCCGCCACGGCGTAGCCGAAGAACTTGTCGTCGGCGCAGCGCCAGAACGTGTTGTTGATGCAGTAGGTCCCCTGCAGCGCCACCATCTTCAGGTAGACCTCGTAGTAGGGGACCTCGTGGCTCATGCGGTCGACGATGACTCGATAGGGGACATCCTCGTTGAGCTTGGTGCCCCCCAGCTGGACGTACTCCGCACTCACGCCCTTGCCCATCCCGTTCACCTTCTCGATGAAGGCGTCGGGGAAGGAGTTTTCGCGCCCGCGCAGGATGCCGATCCGTGTGTCGCTCTCCGCCATGCGTTCTCCTCGTCGGTCCGGGATGCGTCGATCGGCGGATTCTAGCAGACCGTCGCTTCCGCGGCCGGGGCCTGCCCCGTGATCTCCCGCCGGCGTGCTTCGCCAGGAGACCGTGGCTTGGGTGCGAGTGCGGCTCGTTTGTGTGATAAGTGTTAGGAAGCGAC
>CAXMOH010000262.1:0-2609 GCA_964194855.1 uncultured Hyphomicrobium sp. | reverse complement strand
TCCTCCGGTGGCAGGCCCGCGACCCGGTCGAGAAGCCCCTCGTGGTCTTCACTCCCAAGAGCCTCCTGAGAAACCCGAGGTGCGTGTCCTCGCTGAACGAGCTGGCCGAGGGCGGCTTTAGACCCGTTCTCGACGACCGGGACGCCGATCCGGCACGAATCCGTCGCCTCGTCTTCTGCTCCGGGAAGGTCTACTACGACCTCGCCCTTGCCCGGGAGAAGTGGGGCCACACCGACGTGGCGCTGGTCCGGCTCGAGCAGATCTATCCCTTCCCGGCCGATGAGATTCAGGAGACCCTGGCGCGGTTCTCGCCCGAGGCCGAGCTCTTGTGGGCGCAGGAAGAGCCCCGGAACATGGGGGCCTGGCGCTTCGTGCGTGAGAGCGTGCTCGACGGGGCGATCGACGTCGGTGGGCGATCGCTGGGCTACGCGGGGCGGGCGGCCTCCGCCGCGCCGGCCCCGGGCTCGCTCAGGGCCCACCTCGCCGAGCAGGAAGAGCTCATCCGCAAGGCGCTCCAGCCATAGAGAACAAGGGGCTGCCCCGGGCCGGCGGAGGTTATACTCCTCCTGAGGAGCGCTTTCATGACGAGGGCCTGCACGGGCCCTCGCGGCTTCAGGAAAGGACGATGACCACCACCGCCGAAGCACCACCCCGACAGCAGGAGATTCTCGAGGCCGCCGTCATCCGGTTCGCAGGAGACTCGGGCGACGGCATGCAGATCACGGGCAACCAATTCACGAACACGGCCGCCCTGTTCGGCAACGACCTCGCGACCTTCCCCGACTACCCAGCCGAAATCCGCGCCCCCGCCGGTACGTTGCCCGGGGTCTCCGGATTTCAAGTTCATTTTGGCGCCCGCGAGATCAACACGCCGGGCGACTCGGTCGACGCCCTCATCGCGATGAACCCCGCCGCGTTGAAGGTCAACCTGCCCGACCTGAAGACGAGCGCGATCCTCATCGTCAACATCGACAACTTCAAGGACATCGACCTCCGGAAGGCGCAGGTGAAGATGAGTCCCCTCGAGGACCACTCCCTCGACGGGTACCGGCTGTTTCCGGTGGAGCTGACGAAGCTCACCCGGGCGGCGCTGCGCGACGTGGGGCTGGACACCCGAAGCCAGGACCGCTGCAAGAACTTCTTTGCGCTGGGCATGTGCTACTGGCTGTTCAGCCGTACTCTCGAGGCCACCGAGCGCTGGCTCGACGAGAAGTTCGGCTCCAAGCCCGTCCTGGCCGAGGCCAACAAGCTCGCGCTGAAGGCCGGCTATGCCTACTGCGGCGCCACCGAGGCCTTCCAGGTCCGCTACGAGGTGCCCCCCGCCCATCTGCCTCCCGGGGTCTACCGCAACCTCTCCGGGAACACCGCACTGGCCATGGGCTTCGTGGCCGCATCCCGCAAGGCCGGTCGGCCGCTGTTTCTGGGCAGCTACCCGATCACACCTGCATCCGACATCCTCCACGCGCTCGCACCCTTGAAGGAGTTCGGGGTCGTGACGTTCCAGGCGGAGGACGAGATCGCCGCGATCACCGCGGCCATCGGAGCCTCCTACACGGGCTCTCTCGCCCTCACAGCCACCTCGGGGCCCGGCATGGCCCTCAAGGCCGAGGCCCTCGGCCTCGCCACCATGGTCGAGCTGCCGCTCGTGGTGGTCAACGTCCAGAGAGGCGGACCGTCAACGGGTCTGCCGACCAAAACCGAGCAGGCGGACCTCTTTCAGGCGCTCTACGGTCGCAACGGAGAGGCGCCGTTGCCCGTGCTTGCCGCCAGCTCGCCGGGCGACTGCTTCTGGGTCGCCCTCGAGGCGAGTCGCCTCGCCCTCAAGTACATGCTCCCGGTGATCGTTCTCACCGACGGATACCTCGCCAACGGGGCCGAGCCGTGGCGCATCCCCGAGCTGGACGAGCTGGGGGAGATTCCGGTGACCCTCCGCACCGAGACCGAGGGCTTCGAGCCCTACGCCCGCGACCCGAAGACGCTGGCGCGACCCTGGGCGGTTCCCGGGACGCCGGGCCTCGAGCACCGGGTAGGCGGCCTCGAAAAGCAGGACGGCAGCGGCAACGTCAGCTACGACGCGCTCAACCACGAGAAGATGGTCCGGCTCCGCGCGGCCAAGGTCGAAGCCCTGACCGCTGACATCCCGGACGTCGTCCCCGCCGGCGATCCCGACGGCGACCTCCTCGTCGTCGGCTGGGGCTCGACGCACGGGGGCATCACGGCGGCGCTGCGGCCCGTGCGCCAGGCTGGCCACCGCGTGGGCCACGTCCACCTGCGCCACCTGAACCCGCTCCCCGCCAACCTCGGGGAGGTGCTGAAGCGCTACAGCCAGGTCCTCGTCCCGGAGCTGAACCTGGGACAGCTGGCGTGGGTGCTGCGAGCGAAGTACCTCGTCGACACCGTGAGCTACTGCAAGGTGCAGGGCAAGCCGTTCAAGCAATCGGAGCTCAAGGCACGGATGGAAGAGATCCTGGCCGAGGGGAAGGGACGATGACGACCAGCGCGACGCTGCCCGTGTACAAGAAGAAGGACTTCCAGAGCGACCAGGACGTCCGATGGTGTCCCGGCTGCGGGGACTACGCGATTCTCTCCGCCGTTCAGTCGGTCTTCCC
>CAXMOH010000261.1:0-2321 GCA_964194855.1 uncultured Hyphomicrobium sp. | reverse complement strand
GGCGCGCGCAGAAGCTGAAGGCGGCGGGCGTGTCGCCGAACGCCGAGGATGGCTTCGGGGCCCTGGAGGCGCACGTGACCCGCACCCTCGACAGCGCCGAGCGCGTGCGTCTCAAGCTGCTCAACCCCGCCGGCGTGGCCGCCCGTGTCCTCGACACATCCGGCTCGGGCCTGACCGAAAAGCTGGGAGTGCTCGACGCCGACGTTGCGACCCTCGAGGAGATCGGTACCCAGCTCGCGAGCCACAGGGAGCAGCTCTCCCGGGAGCTCCGTGTCCGTCTTTCGGATCTCGACAAGCCCCTTCTCGAGCTCGAGGCCCGGGGCGAGATCTTCCTCGAACGAGCCCTGAGCCTGCGCGGTCTTTTCGACCTCATTCGGGCCGAGACGACACGGCAGGCCTACGAGCGGCAGGTCGTGGCAGGCCTCCGAACGTCCGTCGAGAAGCGCATCGACGGAGTCGTGGACACCCTTGCGGAGAGTGACGCGGGCCTCGAGTCCATGGTGACGGATCGGCTCGAAGCGCGTCGCGGGCTCCACGGGACCGAGCTTCCGAAGCCGTTCCCGCCGCTTCGGAAGACCGACCGGGCGCAGCTCGGAGGTCTCCTCAAGCGAGAGGTCCAACGGGCACTGGAGGGCTACGACGCCCGGGGCGAGGCCCGTCGCCTGGCCGGGACAGCCCAGCGAACGGCGCTCGTGGCAGCGGCGCTCCTTCTCGCGGGGCTCGCCGTGGCCGTGGGCGGCTTTGCCACGGGCGGAACGTCCGCGATCGCAGGCGGCTTCGTCCTGGGTGGCGTACTGACGGCCGTCGGTGGGGTTTTGGTGGCGATGCTGCGCCGGCGCGAGCGGGCCCTCCTGCGGGAGCGGCTCGGGCCCCTGCGCCAGAGGCTGGGCGCTGCGGTGAGAGCCGTCATCGAGAAGGAGCAGGCCGCAGGGGCGAAGAGTGCGCGAGCGGCGATCGACCCCTTCGAGACCTTCGTCCGATCGGAGAGCGCGAAGCTCCGGACACGCCAGGCCGAACTGGCTCGGCTCGGCGCCGACCTCGGCGCCCTCCGTCGCCGGGTCGAGGGCCTGCGCTGAGCGACGAGCCTGCCGGGGGGAAGGTCTTTCGTTGCCACTTCCCCGAGGTTGACCGCCTCCAGGCAATGATCGTAGGGTGCCCCGGGAGGTTCAGGACATGTGGAACCCGATGAGCGCCCGTGGCGCCGGCGTGTGCGTGGCCGTGTCGGCCGTCGTGCTGGCACTCCTCCTCGCCAGTCCGACTCCCGCGGACCCGGGCGGCCCACAGGCGTCGCTCCCGGGGGCGTGGACCGAGCGACCCTCTTACGAGGTCGCCCGCACCGGGGCTCCCATCCAGGTCGATGGCCGGCTGGACGAGCCCGCCTGGGAGGCGGCCGAGACGTTCGCCTTCTTCAACAACGCCGACGGTTCGCCTCCTCCCGCGGAGCTCCGCACGAGCGCGAAGGCACTGTACGACGACGAGTTCATCTACTTTGCCTTCGACAGCGCCGACACCAACGCGTGGTCGACGCGGGACGTGCGCGACGAGCACCTCTGGGAAGAGGAGGTTGTGGAGGTCTTCATCCAGGCCGATCCCGCCCACCCCAGCTACATCGAGCTGGAGGTCAATCCGCTGGGAGCGATGATCGACATCTTCCTCATCGACATACGAAAGCCCATTCCCTACACGACCTGGAACAGCCCCGGCCTGCGCTGGGCGGTGCACGTGGACGGGACGGTGGACGGTCGCCCTGGCGACAAGGGCTGGAGCTGCGAGATGGCGTTGCCGCTCGAGGAAGTCGTGACGGCTCCCAACCTCCCGCCGCGTCCGGGGGACCGGTGGCGCGCGAACCTGTACCGTGTCGAGAGGCGGCCGTCCCGCGCCAGCCTGGCGTGGTCGCCGACCCTCGTCGGCGACTTCCATCGGCCGGACCGGTTCGGGGACCTGGTCTTCGTCGACCAGATGGTTCCCTGACTCGATCGGCACTCGGGCGTCGAAATCCTTTAGGCTCGGGCTACAGACCCTTCGCCCTGCTATAGAATCCACCCGACGAGAGCGCCGGTTGGCCCTGGGGCGACACCCCGCACCGGCTCACGGCGTCCTGAGCAAGCGAAAGGAACTCCTTCATGAAGGTCACACTTCCGGCAGTATTCGTGCTGCTTCTCGCCCTGTTCTCCCTTGTGGTTCCCACCGGAACAGCTGCGCCCGAAGAGCCTGACCTGAAGAACGTACCCATTCAGGACTACGACCCCATTCCGATGCTCGAGGCCGGCGACACTGCAGTCGAAAAGGCGAAGTATCCGGCGGTGGACGTACACAACCAT
>CAXMOH010000260.1:0-5135 GCA_964194855.1 uncultured Hyphomicrobium sp. | reverse complement strand
CAGGCCCGGGGGAGGGGCGATGGGCTCGTAGGCGGGCTGGTCCGCCTCGTCGGAGGCCTCGATCAGCTGGCTGAACACGCGGTTGACGAAGCGCAGGATCGCGGGGCGGGAGCGGAAGTTCTGCTCGAGGTGCAGCACCGCGCCTTCCCCGGCCCGCTCCCGGGCGAGCTCTCGGAAAAGGCGCACCTCGGCGCGGCGAAAACGATAGATGGATTGCTTGGCGTCGCCCACCACCACCAACGCCCCGGGGCGATCGCCGGCGAGGAGCCGGGCGATCTCCACCTGGAGAGGGTCGGTGTCCTGGAACTCGTCGATGATGACGTGGCGGAAGCGACGGTGAAAATGCTCCCGGACCGCAGGGCGGTCACGGAGCGCGTCGCGGGCCTTGACGAGCAAGTCGAGAAAATCGAGGACGCCTCTTTCGGCCTTGCGCCTCTCGTAGAGCGCCGTCACCCCGCCGAGGGCCCGAACGAGCCGGCCATGGACGTCGGCGCCGAGCGCGGTGCGCCACGCGGCCGCCGACTCCTTCGACCACGCGGCAATCTCACGAGCTTCTTCGAGGGCCTCGGCGCTCGGCCAGCGCGGGCGGTGACCGAAGTTCTTCGGGACGTCGGGCGGCGTGAGGAGGTGATCGACGAGAGCGCTCCCGGTGAGGGGTGACGCGAGCTCGGCGTGGGAGACGAAGCCCTTGAGCTTCTCCGCGAGCAGGTCGCCGTCCCGGGCCGTCGCCACCAGCTCCCCGGCTCGCGCGGCCTTCGAGACGAGCTCCTTGCGTGCCGCGTCGGCGTCGAAGGCCTCCTTCGCCGCCAACGGCTCGAGGTCGCGTTGCTCGAGGAGCTTCCGGGCGAGTCCCCTGAGAGACGTGCGCTGGCCCCAGGCGCTCACCGCCTCCAGGGGTATCTCGCGGTCGAGAGCTTCGAGCAGCACGTCGTCTCCCCGGGTCAGCCTCTCCCCCAGCCACTCCTCCCAGGCCTGGGCGAAGAGCACGTCGGCCTCCGCTTCGTCCGCCATGCGAAAACCGGGCACGACCCCGCAGTCCAGGGGCCTCTCCTGGAGGATGGCGGCGCAGAGGGCGTGGATCGTCGACACGTTGGCACGCTCGAGAACCTCCAGGGCGGCGGAGGCTCGCTCCCGTTCCCCGCTGGGCAGGGCCGGGTCGACGCGGACGGCCTCGAGCCGTTCTCTCAGCCGCAGCTTCATGGTCGTGGCGGCGTTTTCGGTGAACGTGACCGCGGCGATCTGGTCGAGGGACGCCGAGCCGGAGCGGACGATGGCCTCGATGCGGTCCACCAGGAGCGTCGTCTTCCCCGTGCCCGCGCCTGCCTCCACCACGAGGCTCGTCCCGTGGTCGCGGCGTGCCCTCTCCCGGGCGTCCTCGTCGACCGGGCGAAAGCTCATCCGAGATTCCTCAGCCGGAGGTAGGACTGGAGTGTGGCGTCGCGGATCTTGATCCCCTGACGCCTCTGGAGAAGCCCCTTCGGCCCGCACACGGCGGTGAAATCGCACCAGTCGCACGCCGACGGCTCCTGCACGAACGCGCCGCCGGCAATCAGGTCCACGAGCCGCTTCAGGACGCCGCGGAACGTGTCGCCGCTGGCGGCCTCGGGATCGAACGCGACCTGCCTTCCGCCGTCCACGTAGTCGAGGAACGCCTGGGTCACCTGCTCGCCGGGGAGGAGCTGCTTCGTCGCCAGGATGTAGAAGGGGATCTGGAGCTGCCGTCCGCCGCGGAAGACCCGTCCGTCGTCCTTCGGGGCCTTGCCCGTCTTGTAGTCGCGGAGAATGAGCCCCTCGGCTCCCCGGTCGATGCGGTCGATCTTCCCCGAGACGCGCAGCGCGCGCCCGTCGCCCAGGGGGATCTCGATCGGCTCGGGGTCGTGAGGCTCGGCTCCGTCGGGCTCGTCTCCGAGACCGAAGCTCACCTCGAAGTGCGCGGGGGTGGAGCGCCCCGCCAGAGCGGCCTCGCGCCGGAGCCAGGAGATCACGTACTCCCGGAAGCGTCGCTTCTCCCGCTCCCACAGGAGCGTGAAGCGAGGGGGGCTCCCCTCCACAAGCTTCTCGAGCCCCTCGTCGGCCATCTCGAGGATGCGGGCCTGGTTCTCCTCGGTGTTCCGGACGGGCAGATCGCCGCCGTCGCGTCGCTCGCGCAGGAAGCGTTCGGCCACGTCGTGGAAGAGGGTCCCCTTCTCCAGGGGCTCGAGCCTGCGGCGCTCCTCGGGCTCCAGCGCGGGCTCGAGGCGAAGCACGTGCTTGAGAAGGTACTGGAAGCCGCAGCGCGCGTAGACGGCGAGCCGGCTCGCCGACATGGCTCTCGTCCGGCGAAGCGGATCGATCTTCTCCGCCACCTCGTCCGGCAGGTCGCTCAGGAGGCCGTCGTAGCGGGTCAGCCGTCCCGACCAGCGGGCCTGCGCGGCGAGGCGCGACTGCTTGAAGAAGCTCGAGCCGGCCGCGATCGTCTCCGCGGCGACCCGACCGCCTGCTCGCACCCGCGCCCGGTCGCGCTCGCCGGCGTCGAGGGTCTCCTCGAGGGGAAGGGCCGCGGGGTCGTCCTCCACGACCAGCCGTTCCAGGTCGATGCCGGCCAGGGGCCGGCCCGCCAGCGCCGAGGCCGCAGCAGCGAGGAACAAGGACGGCAGGCGCTCGCGCCCGGTCCGGGCGTCGGCGCGCGGGTAGGACAGCACCAGCCGTTCCGTGGCCTGGGAGACGGCTCGATGGAAGAGCCGTCGTGCCTGGAGCAGACGATCCTGCGTCGTCGGCAGCCGTGGCGGATCCGGCCGAGCGGCCTCGGGCCGCCCTGTCGGCGGGGAGATCGCCGAGGGCTCCACGGGTTTCGATCGCGTAGGCGCTTCGTCGAACAGGCTCAGCTGGCCGGTTTCCGCCGTCACGCGCCTGGCTGGCGAATCCTCGGGCGCTCGAAGCTCGGTCTCCTCGTCTTCGTCCTCACCCTCGTCCTTGTTCAGGGCCTCACGCTCTTCGTCGAGGAGGAAGGGGTCGGGTCGCAGGACGCCGGGGTAGCCTCCCTCCACGAGCCCCGGGATGGCGACGACACGGAAGGGCAGGCCCGCCATGGCATCCAGGGCCCCGACGTGGACGGCACCACCTTCGGTGGGATCGAGGGGCAGACGCTCCCACTCGAAGCGGGCCTCGAGAACCTGCTCGACCTCCTCCCACTCCGCCCGGGATGTCACGCCGCCCAGCCCGCCCAGGTCGGCGAGCACGGCCTTGACGCTCTCGCGATCGCGCTCGGGGCCGATCCACTGGGCGCAGACCGCCTGCAGCCTCTCCGACCAGACGGGCCAGGGCTCCGAGCCCGAGAGCGAGTCCAGTGTGGCCGACAGAAGCTCCACGACGCGGAGAAGCGACGTCGCCTCCCGCACGTGCCTCTCCCGCCGCTCGCGTCGGCCGGCGTCTTTCTCCCTCTCCGCCGCCGCGCGCTCGGCCTCGGAATAAGCCCGCAGGCCAATCATCCAACGGTCGAGCCCGGAGACGATGCCGGCGTCGCGGCTGATCGCGTCCCACCGCGGGGGCTCGGCCTCGGCGTCGTCGCCGAGGAACTCGACGAACGGCACGGGGGCGAAGGTGAGGAACTCCATCACCGCCGACCGCAGGAGCCCGCGGCAGCGAAACAGCAACAGCAGCGAGCGCGCCGAGCGACCGAAGTGCAGGGGCAGCGAAGGATGAAGGCGGTGGGGGATGCCGACTCGCTCGAGGAGATCGGTGAAGAGGGGGGCGTAGACCTGCGGCCGGGGGAGGATGACGCCCATCTCCTCGAAGGGCACACCCCGGGAGGCTTCGCCCAGGAAGCGGCGCACGATCGCCCGGACCTCCGCCGCCTCGCCAGGGGCGGTGACGAGAGCGACGGAGTCGTCCTCTACCGGCGACCCTCCCGGCGGCTCGAAGAGACCCCGCCGCAGACGCGCGAGTCCGTCGGGGGGTGGCGGAGGAGCCAGTGGCGCAAGAGGCGTATCGGCGGCATCTCGCTCCGCGATCCCGTGGCCCGCCGCCCAGGCGCGGAAGGAGGACCGACCGAGCGCCGGGGGGAGGTCGCGGCGAAGGATGTGGACCGGTCGGACACGGGCCAGGGCCTGGACGAAGTCCCGTTCGATGGGGTCGAGCTCGAGGTCGTCGAGGATCAACACGTCGGCGTCCGACAGCCAGTGCGCACCACCGAGGCCGTCGACGGCGGCCGAGAGCAGCGTCGCCGGGTCGGCGGTCTTTCCCTGGAGCGCGTCGTGAAAGGCCCGGTAGAGGACCGAGAGCGTCCGGAGTCGCTCGGCGTCTCCGGCGGAGCGGTCCGGCCGGTTGGCGTACGCCTCGAGACGCTCCGGGGGGACGCCTCCCCGGCGCAGGCCCTGCAGCGTTCGGGCGAGGGTGGCCGCGACACGCGCGCGAGATCGGTCCGCCGGCAGGTCGAAGCTCTGGTCACCCTCGGCGAGCAGACGTGTGGCCAGCAGGGCGTCGTGCCCACTGTCCCACGCTCGTAGCCCCTGTCCGAGGAGCGTCGGCTCGGCGAGTGTGCGAGCCAGGTCCAGGATCTTCAAGGGATAGAGGCCGGCGAGCGCACCACTGGAGGAGGCCAGACGGCGTGGCAGCTCCACCGCCGCCGCGAACGAAGGAGTGAGGAGAACGAGTGGGTGCAGGCTCACGAGGGCGAAGCGATTCTAGCACCGGCCCTCCATGCGTCCGCGGTCCCTCGCGCCATCGGTCATAATCCGTCCATGGGCCTGCTTCGCCGGCTGCGTGCCTACATCGAGTGGCTGATCAGCCACCCGGTGGCGGAGCTGAGCCGTGCCCAGCGCTTCCTGCGGTTTGCGGTCGATCTCACCCGGCACTGCAGCAGGGAGCTCGGCGAGGACCAGGCCGGCCAGATGGCGGCCGCTCTGACCTACCGGACGATCTTCAGCATGGTGCCGTTGCTGATGATCAGCATGCTGGCCTTCCGCATGTTCGGCGACCTCGATGCGGCGTTCCTCGGTCTCCAGCAGGCGGTCTACGGCCTGTTCGATTTTCGGGTCGCGGCCGGCTCGCCCGAGGCGGTGGCGTTCAAGGGGGAGCTCGACCGTCAGATCCTCGAGCTCGTGCGCTCGGTGTCCACGCTCAGCTTCGAGGCCATCGGTGGGCTGGGCTTGCTGCTG
>CAXMOH010000259.1:0-6026 GCA_964194855.1 uncultured Hyphomicrobium sp. | reverse complement strand
TAGCGGCCGTACTGGTGGCGGAGGCGCGTCTCCCAGTCTCTTCGGAGGCTCTCGAGGCTTCGACCGTAGACCCGTTCGAAGGCGGCGTTGGCGTTGCCGGTCTCCGCCATGGCGACCAGGAGGTCGTTGATGCCGCCCTGGCCTCGTTGAGCCACGAGGTGCTGGGTGAAGGACAGGGAGGCTAGATAGAAGCCCCCGGCGCCGTGGATCCGTCCCTCGGCCAGGGCGGCGAGCTCGGCGTCGCTCAGCAGGTCCTCCACTCGCTTTCCCTCGACGAGCTGGGCCAGGCCCTCCTGGATCTCCCGGGTGGCCACGCCCCGGGAGACGTCGGCCACGAAGGCGTGGGTCAGCTCGTGGAGGAGCGTGCTGTCGATCTCCGACGTCAGCGACGCGGTGAGTCCTCCGATGGGGAGCCGCACCCGCCCGTCGAACGAGTCGTATCGTCCGCCCGACCAGGCGGGGGCCCCGGTCTCGGTGTAGTAGCTCTCCCTGGACAGGAGGATCACGGGGATCGGTTCGGTGGGCTGGTGGTCGAACGTGCGGACCAGTGTGGCGTAGTGCCGGTCCAGGACCCTGAGGACCCCCCGTCCCACGGCGGCGTGGGTGTCTCCGTCATAGCGCAGGTGAAAGTGGGCGATTCTCTCCTCCCTGAGGCCGGCCTCGGGAGCGACGTCGCCCTGGATGCGCTGGAGCAGTGCCCGGGTGGGGACGTTCTCGTGGTCGTCGAGGAAGGACTCGAGCGCCTCGATCGCTTCCGCTGAGCGGTTCTGACGGACGAGAGCGTAGGCCAAGCCCTGCACCGGCTCGGGGTCGGCAGGGGCCATGACTACCGCCGCCCGAGCCGAGACCTCGGCCTGACGCCAGTCCCCGGTCTCGAGAAGAACGGCGACGTGGGCCTTCAGCGGTTGGATGCTGCCGGGCGCGACGTCCGCGGCTCGGCGGAGAAGCGCGATCGTCTCCTCGTATCGCCGGGCCTTGCGCTCCTGGCCGGCCGCGTTGAGGAGCAGGGCCTCGAGCAGGCCTGTGATCGAGGCGCCGTGGCGCTCGTAGAGCTCCTCTGCCTGCCGGAGGTGAACGGTCTGGACCGGCCGGCCGGCGCGGAGCAGGGCGCCGAGGCGGTCGGCCGTGACCTGATCGGCGGCCACGGTCCCGGCCTGACGTGCGGAGGGCTCCAGGGCCGCGTCCGCCGGAACCGGGGGAGGGGAGGGCACCGAAGGCGCCAGGAGACTCGGCCCCGGGTGCCCCCTCGGACTGGAGCTCGGACCCGACGGAGCGGCGCCTGCGGAGGGGGCCTCCGCGGTGGGCGCCTCCGCAGGCGGCGGCCCGGGCGCGAAGACTCGCCACGCGGCCCAGACGGCGGCGCCCACGCCCACGAGGATCAGGACCGGGCTGCCTGCTCGTCGGGGAGGGTTCTCGGGAAAGGCCGGGAGGCTGTCTCGCTGGCGCTCTCGGGGAGGACGGACCTTGGCCAGGATGACCCCGCACCCGGAGCACTCGGGGCCGGAGACGTCGGGCTCGCCGCAGCGGGGACAGTCCATGAAGCCGGGCGCGTGGCCGCCGGGCCGCGTGCCCGCCTATACTAGCAGCTTGAGTACCCCTGCCGATTCCGAAGGAGGAGCATGAGTCAGCTGGAGCCCGTCCGCAGGCGTGAAGCCATCGGGTCGGGACGGACGCGGGCTCGCGTGGCCGTCATTCGCACTCGGCCCGAGAGTGTGCTGGACGACGTGGGCGCCATGATGCGGGGCCTGCGCTACACAGACGCCCTGGACTCGGGCAAGCGGACCATCCTCAAGGACAACATCTCGTGGCACCTGCCCTTTCTCTCGGCGAACACCACGCCGTGGCAGCTCGAAGGCGTCCTGAGGACCATGCGCGAGGATGGCTACGAGGATCTCATGGGGCTCCACAACGGGACCGTGGTGACAGACGCTCACCGGGGCGACGAGCTCAACAAGTTCGCGGGGGTCTACCGGCGCTACGGCGTGCCCACCGCCGACAACTTCTCGCCCGACTGCCGGTGGGTCCGCTTCGAGCCGAAGACGCCCCTTCTGGTCCTGGATCGGATCTTTGGCGAGGTCCGGGTGCCGGAGGTCATGATCGGGAGCAACATCGTGCATCTCCCCACGGTCAAGACCCACGTCTACACCACCATGACGGGCGCCATGAAGAACGCCTTCGGCGGATTGCTGAAGAACAACCGACACTGGGCCCACACCGACATCCACAGTACGCTGGTCGACCTGCTGGCGATCCAGAAGGAGATCCACCCGGGGATGTTCTCGGTGATGGACGGGACGATCTGCGGGGACGGCGCGGGCCCCCGGGCGATGATCCCGGTGGTCAAGGACTACATGCTCGCCAGCGACGATATGGTCGCCATCGACGCGACCAGCGCGTGGCTCATGGGGTTCGATCCGCTGAGCGACGTGGACTGCATCCGCAAGGCCCACGAGCGTGGTCTCGGCGTGGGCGACGTGCGCGAGATCGAGGTCGTGGGAGAGGACGTCTCCGAGGTCAACTTCAACTTCCGGGTGCAGTACCACTTCGCGGCCCGGGTCGGCCGTCTCCTCTGGTTCACGCCGCTTGCCCGCATCCAGGCCCTCTTCTTCCGGACGCCGCTGGTGCACGCCTTCATCTGGGGCTCGTCGATCTACCACGACCAGTACTGGTGGCCCGTACACGGACGGAAGCGGATGGCGGAGATCGCGACGACGCCCTGGGGCCAGCTGTTCGACTCGTACGCCTGAACGCGGGCACGGGGGCGCGAGGATGAGCACGGGGAAGGTGGAGGCCACGGCGCCCTGCCGGGTCGACCTTGCAGGCGGAACCCTCGGGGGGTGGCCCCTGGAGCTCCTGCCACCCGGGGCGGTGTCGGTGAGCGCGGCCATCGACCGGCGCGCCTGGTGCCGCGTGGAAAGAGACGTCGAGGGCGTGCACGTCGGGTCGAAGGACACGCTGCAGAAGGCCAGCACGGCGACGGTGACGGAGCTGATCGAGAACGGGCGGCTCCCGCTGGTGGCCCAGGTCCTTCGCGTCCTGGGTGTGGAGACGGGCCTCAGCGTGGAGACCTGGTCCCGAGTCCCTCTGGAGTCGGGGCTCGGCGCGAGGTCCGCGCTGGCCGTGGCCGTGGGAGCGGCCGTCTCCACGGTCCTGGGCCGCGCCCTCGCTCCGGAGCGACTGTGGCTCCTTCTCCGGGAGGCCGAGGAGGCCTGGACCGCTGGGCAGCCCACGGACGTCCAGGACTACGCACCGGCGCTTCACGGCGGGGTGCAGGCGGTGCACGTGGAGCAGGGCACGGTTCGCGCGGAGGCGCTTTCCGTGGATCCGGCTCGGGTGGAGGAGTCCCTCCTTCTGATCGACGCTGGCGACGGGGGGACCGGGGAATCCGTCCCCGGGGAGGCGCTCAGCCGGCCGGCCGCCGTGGACGAAGCCACGCGGAAGGCCCTCGAACGGATCGCCTCTATCGCGCGGAGCACCCGCGAGGCCCTGGTCGAGGACCGCCTCGACGACGTGGTCGAGCTCTTTGGCGAGGAGTGGGAGGCGCGCAAGCGCCTGGATCCGGAGATCACCACACCGCAGATGGATCGCCTGGCCGCGGTGGCCAGTGCCGCGGGCGGCGCAGCGAAGCCCTGTGGTCCGGGGGGGCGTGGAGTCGCTGCGGTCTGGGCCCCCCCGGGTGCGCGGGCCCCCGGTCGCCGGGAGGCGGTCAGCGAGGCGCTGGCGGCCGCAGGGTTCAGAGTGTTCCGGGCCCGGGTGGATCTTCGAGGTCTCGAGGTCGAATGAAAGGGGGAGGCCTCGAGGTCCAATGAACGGGTATAATCGGAGGTTTCCCGAGGTGAAAAGAGGATGATTCAGGCGACCCAGGTCAGGAAGGGAATGTACATCCGTCACGACAACGATCTGTACCGCGTCGTGGCGACCGAGCACGTCACACCCGGCAAGGGGCGAGGGATGGTGCAGGCCAAGATCCGTCACATCAGGACCGGCTCCATCATGGATCACCGCTTCCGTTCCGGAGACAGGGTGAATCGGGTCGTGCTGGACGAGATGGAGATGGAGTTTCTCTACAAGGACGGCGACACCTACCACTTCATGAACGGCGAGACCTACGAGCAGACGGCGCTCTCCGGCGAGACCCTGGGCGACACCGTGCCCTATCTGATCGCCAACATAAAGCTGAAGGTTCAGCTCTTCGAGGGATCGCCAATCGGCATCAACCCGCCCCTGACGGTGGAGATGGAGGTCGTCGAGACCGAGCCTGCCATCAAGGGCTCCACGGTGTCGAACGTGGGCAAGCCGGCCACCATGGAAACCGGCCTGATCGTGCAGGTTCCGCCCTTCATCAACCAGGGGGACGTGATCAGGATCGACACCTCCTCCGGCGCCTACGTCGAGCGCGTCAGTAGATAGCGGCGGCCCGTGCCCACACCGCCGCCCACCCTCTACCCCAGCGGCTCGATCGAGGTCATCACCGGGAGCATGTTCAGCGGCAAGAGCGAAGAGCTCATCCGCCGGGTGCGCCGAGCCCAGATCGCCAGGCAGAAGGTCCAGCTCTTCAAGCCGCTGGTTGACGCCCGCTATTCGTCGGGAGAGATCGTCAGCCACTCGGACATGAAGATGCCGTCGCAGGTGGTGGGAGGGGCGAAGGAGATCCTCGAGCACGTCGACCCGCAGACCCAGGTCGTGGCCATCGACGAGGGACAGTTCTTCGACATGTCGCTGGTCGAAGTGGCGGACACCCTGGCGAGCCGGGGCCTTCGGGTCATCGTTGCCGGCCTGGACCAGGACTATCAGGGCCGGGCCTTCGAGCCCATGCCCCAGCTCATGGCGGTGGCGGAGTACGTGGACAAGACTCTGGCCGTTTGCATGCGGTGCGGGGGCCCGGCCAATCGCTCCCAGAGGCTCGTGTCGACCCGGGATCGGGTGGTCGTGGGTGGTGCCGGGGAGTACGAGGCCCGGTGCCGGCGCTGTTTCAACCCCGGTGGAGAGAATGACGCAACCTGACCGACGGACCGGGCCCGCCGAGAGGGTCTCATGGGCCTGATTCCCATCGACGGCGAGCTGGGTGAGGGGCTGGTCCTCCGCGCCGCCCTGACTCTCGCCGCCGTCACCGGCCAGGGCTTCGAGATGACTTCCATCCGGGCGAGACGGCCTCGACCCGGGCTGCAGCCTGGGCACGTCGCCGCCGTCCGCGCCGTGAGCATGTGCTGCCGGGCCGAGGTGCACGGCGCCTTCGACGGATCGCCCGACCTGGTTTTCAAGCCCGGCTCGCCGTCGGCCGGCACGTACGACTTCGACATGGGTAGCGCGGGGGCGACGACCCAGGTGCTCCAGGCCGTGCTTCCTGCGGCAGCAGCAGCCGACGAGCCCAGCGCCTTCTCCCTCTCGGGGGGGACGCACCTCTCCGGGAGCCCGAGCTACCACTTCGTGGCCCGACACTGGGCGCCCATGGTGGAGCGGCTGGGGCTTCGGCCGAGCCTGGTCCTCGAGCGGGCGGGGTTTGCTCCCCGGGGCGAGGGGCGCTTGCGGGCGGGCGCCGCGCCACGCACTCGCTCCGCGCATCTGGACCTGACGAAGCGGGGACCACTGGTCGAGGTGCGCGGTCTCTCGGGCGAAGCCCGCCTGAAGGGCGGCGTCGCCAGGCGGCAGGCGGAGGCGGCTCGAGCCCTCCTGTGGGAGCAGCGCCGACTCGAGTCCGATTGGGACGTCCTGGAGCTGCCGGCTGCCTCGCCGGGCTCGTGCCTGCAGATCGAGGCGATCTTCGAGAACGGTCGGGCGGCCTTCGGGTTCCTGGGTGAACGCGGGGTGTCCCCCGAGATGCTGGGCGAGCGGGCGTCTCGTCGCCTCCTTCGCTTCCTCGACGACGATGACGCCTGCATCGACCCCTGGCTGGCGGATCAGCTGGCGGTGCCGGCGGCCCTTGCCCGGGTCGGCGCCCGCCTCGTGACCTCGGAGCTGACGCCGCAGTTGGAGACCGTCGCCACGGTGCTGGGCCTGTTCGGCGTGACCGCGACGACCTTCGGGCG
>CAXMOH010000258.1:0-6751 GCA_964194855.1 uncultured Hyphomicrobium sp. | reverse complement strand
GACCTTGCTCGCGTCACCGGCCGGGGCCAGCGGGGCGAGCAGTACGACGGCGGCGCACGCGACGACGAGAGTGCGGGTGAAGTGGGTCTTCATGATTCTGGTGTCCTTTGTGTTCAAGGAGCTGAGTGCACCAGTTTCGCCGATCGCTGGAACACGAACACTCGTTCTGACTTCTGCATGACGTGTCTTGGCACACGCGCACCAATCCTCGCGAGATTATTGGCCCTCAAGGTCACGGTGAGGACGGTGCGGCGGCCTCGCGGGCCACGACATCGAGGAGCGCCTGGCCGTACTTCACTGCCTTTGCCGGCCCGATGCCATAGATGGTGCCCAGCTCGTCGAGGCTGGTCGGCCGGACGACGGCAATCTCGCGCAGCGTCCGGTCGCCGGCGACGACGTACGGTGGCACGCCCTCGTCCCGGGCCGTGTGCAGCCGGTAGCGGCGCAGTGCCTCGAACAGCGCCTCGTCGACATCGCCCTCGAGGACGGGCGATGGTGTCGCCCGTCCTCGCCCTCGCGACGGCGCCCGGGCCCGCTGGACGTTCGCCGGAAGCAGCAGCCGGGCCGGCGCCTCGGCCTTCATCACGGCGCGTCCCTGGCCCGTCAGCCGGACCATGGGGCGGTCTCCGGACGTGAAGTCCACCCAACCGGCCGTCACGCAGCGGCGCAGCAGCCGGAGAAGCCATTCCTCGGAGTGCTCTTTCAGAACCCCCCACGTGGGCGTGCGGTCGAGGCCGGCCCGGGAGAGCCGGGGGTCGGCGCCGCCGCGCAGCAGGTGAACGGCGGCGGTGAGCCCGAAGCGCTCGTGCACCCGCGCGACCGCGCTCAGGGCCTTTCTCACCACGAGGGTGACCGTCTCGGGATCCTGGCCCGGTGAGCCGTCCGAGAGACGACCGCACGAATCGCAGCGACCGCAGCCGGCCAGGGTCTCGGCCTCGTCTCCGAAATAGCGAAGGATGGCGTCGTGCCGGCAGCTGCCCCCTTCCGCCCAGCGCATGAGCTCGAGGAACAGGTTCCACTTGTGCTCCAGAACCTCGGGCGCCACGTCTCCACCTCGCTCCAGCAGGCGGCGGCGCAGCGCCATGTCCCCCGGGGAGACGAGGAGCAACCCGAACGCCGGCGCCCCGTCCCGTCCGGCCCTCCCGACCTCCTGGTAGTAGGACTCGATCGAGCCCGGCGGCGCCAGGTGGATGACCGCGCGGACGTCGGGACGGTCGATGCCCATTCCAAAGGCGACGGTCGCCGCGATCACCTCGACGGTCCCCTCGGCAAAGGCGCGGCTGGCCCGGGCCCGCGCGCTCGGGTCGAGGCCGGCGTGGTAGGGCGCGGTCTTCCAGCCGCGGCCCTCGAGGCGCGAGGCTTCCTGCTCGGCTCCTCGGCGAGTGGGAGAGTAGACGATGGCCACCCCTCCACCCGAGCCCGGCGTCCCCAGTGCCTCCGCCAGCTGGGCATCGACGTGTGCCGGGCGGTCCGTGCCTCGCCCGACCTCGATCACCCGCAGAGCCAGGTTGGGTCGTGCGAAGCCCTGGAGGATCTGGGCCGTGTCCGCCCCCAGGCCGAGTCGCGCCAGGATCTCGTCCCGCACGATGGGCGTGGCGGTGGCGGTGCAGGCCAGAACACGGGCGTAGCTCAGCTCGGACGTCAGCTCGCCGATCTGCATGTAGTCCGGACGAAAGTCGTGGCCCCACTCGCTGATGCAGTGGGCTTCGTCCACGGCAATGAGCGGGATCTCGATCTCCCTCAGCAGGCCCCGGAAGCCCTGGAAAGCGAGCCGCTCCGGTGCCACATAGACGATCTTGTATTCGCCGGCGGACATCCGGGCCATCCGCCGCCGCACCTCGTCGCCGTCGAGGGTGGCGGAGAGGAAGGTGGCGGGCACGCCCCGGGCTTCGAGGGCCTGGACCTGGTCGTTCATCAGCGCGATGAGCGGCGATATGACCAGCGTGGTGCCCGGGAGCAACGTGGCGGGCAGCTGGTAGGTGAGGCTCTTCCCGCCACCCGTCGGTGCGACCAGCAGGAGGCGACGAGTCGCCAGGAGCGTCTCGATGGACTCCCGCTGGCCCGGCCGGAACTCCGTGTAGCCCAGCTGGGCGAGGGCCCGGTCGAGGTCCTCGGCCGTGGGCTCGGCGCGCGATGGAAGCAAGGGGGACCCGGAGCTCATGGTGGCCATTCTAGGGAGAGACCGCGACAGGACAGGACCGGGCGAGGCACCCCCGAGGCGAGAATCGGGAAGGAATCGATCGATTCGGCGTGGGCTCAGGGTTGGAGCGTGCGGAGCCAGGCGCTCCAGAGAGGGCCAAGGGAGGCCTGCAGAATCCAGGCCAGGACGATGCCCGAGAGGCCGGCCATGTAGTAGGGCATCCGGCCGACGACCTTGAGCCTCCTGCGAGCGGTCGGGAAGAGACGGAAAATGAGCGGCTCCGCAAGGACGACGCCGAGGATGCAGAGCGCCGTCATGCGTGCGATCGTCCACGGCGTCCAGCCCAGGAGCACCACCGCCCACGCCGGGGTTCCGCTGCTCGCGAGCCCGGCGACGTAGAACGAGACGTCGTTCATGAGCACCGCCCCCATGACGACGGACAGGGCGCCCCCGGTCGCCAGGCTCAGCGCGACAAAGATGCCGATCTGCAGGAGCTGGCGGGTGAAGGAGAGGCTCAGGCTACCCTCCGTCCCCTTGCCGGTTGCGATCCAGTCGAGCATCTCCTTCTGGTATTCCGGGCCGTTGAGGACGAGGGTGTCGGTCGGCGCCGGCCAGAGGGCCAGGCACGCGGTGCCCGAGATGGCCAGCGCCGCGGCCCACCAGATCGCCGTCCGCACGGCACCTCCGCGCTCGCCCTTGCGGAGCCGGTGCACGAGCAGGATGTAGGCGGGCACGGCGTTGAGGACGGGGAGGAGCCAGGGGACGCCGAGGGCGAGGCCGAGGGGAAACGAGACCAGGGTTCCCAGGATGAGGGCGATGATGTCGTTTCTCATGCGAGTTGCTCGTCGACTGCCGCCGCCACCGCGTTCCGCTCGGGCGAGCCGACGGCGAAGGGATCGGGGTGGCGACTGTCGGGGTGAGGGCACTGCCCGGCTCCGACGTGAGCCTGGATGGCCTCGGCGAAGCGATGGGCGAATCCAGTGGCCACCGCCGCCGCCGTCCGGCAATGGGCGCAGTAGCCGTGGGCGGACATGAACCCGGCCACGTCGGAGAGATCGCGGAGGTCTCGCGCCCGGGCAGCGCCTGTCTCCATGCCTTGAAAGATCCGGTCGAGGCTTTGGGTGCCGACCGCGCACGGCGGGCACTGACCGCAGTTCTCTCGCTCAAAGAAGCCCGTGACGGATGCCGCCACGGCCAGGGGGCAGGCGTCGGCGCCGACGACCAGCACCGCAGCGGTCCCCAGCGCGGTGCCGGCGTCCCTGAGCGCGTCTGGATCGAGGGGCGTGTCGATCTCGTCGGGACGAAGTGGCGGTCCCGCCGGGCCTCCGGGGAAGACCAGCCCTATGCCTGCCGGGGCCCCGTCGCCCTGCTCCTCGATCAGCTCCCGAATCGGCGTCCCCAGGGCGGCTTCGTAGACCCCCGGCTTTCGGACGTCTCCCCAGAGCGTGACGAGCGTCGTCTCCGCGGATCGGAAGCCCTCCGGGTCCTCGATCGCGTCGGACACTCGCGCCAGCGTCTCCACGTTCTGCACGAGCGTCGGCCGGCCCTCGAGGCCGACGGCCGCGGGCAGCGGGGGCTTGGGCCGCGGCCACGCCCGCCGGCCCTCCAGCACTTCCAGGAGTGCCGTCTCTTCCCCGGCGATGTAGCTGTCGTCCCCCCGGCGCAGGCTCGTGGCGACGCCGTCCAGCTCGGCTGACGCGAGGGCCGCTTCGAGGGCGGCAGCCGACCGATCGAACGAGGCCTTGAGAAAGACGATGGCCTCCCGCGCCCCGACCGCGTGAGCGGCGAGGCGTACGCCGCGGACGATGTCGTCCGCGCGCCTCACCATCGTGTAGCGGTCCTTGAAAGAACCGGGCTCGCCTTCGGCGCCGTTGGCGATCACGACGGGAGCGCCGCCCTCGACGCGAACCGCCTTCCATTTTCGCGCCGCCGGGAACCACCCCCCGCCTCGGCCGCGAAGGCCGGAGGCCTGGAGACGTTGCAGAAGCTCATCGGGGGAACGGAGGGCGCCCGTGGGTGTGGTCAAGGAAAATCGAGGCTCCGAAACGCTACTCATTGTAATGGACTTAGCCGGTGTGGAGATCTCCGTGTGGGGCTCCGATTGAATCTTCACAAATTAGTCCAGATGGTCTACGATAGAAGGACCATCGTGGGGCACGACGCTGGGTCGAGCCGCGATGCTACAGGATTTTCAGGAGAGACGCGGGCATGATCACGATCACGACGAAAGCTGCCGACAAGGTGAAGGGGATTCTGGAGCAGGAGAAGGAGAATCTTCCCGAGGGCGGGCTACGGATCTACGTGGAGGGAGGCGGCTGCTCCGGCTTCCAGTACGGAATGGTCCTCGACGCAATCAACGAGGGCGACCAGATCATCGAGGCCCAGGGCATCAAGGTGCTCGTCGATCCCATGAGTCTGAAGCATCTCGACGGCGCCGAGGTGGACTACAAGGATGACCTGATGGGTGGCGGGTTCGCCATCAAGAACCCCAACGCCGAGTCGTCTTGCGGTTGCGGTCAGTCGTTCACCCCGGGCGAAGGGGGCGGGGCGCAGCACTGACCGAGCGCCGTTCGCCCGACGCCGTCCGAGAAGGAGCAGAGCAGGGCAGGATGTCCGAGAGCCCGCCTCTGCTCCTTCCTCTTTTTCCCCTCCCGGACACCGTCCTCTTTCCGGGAATGCCCCTGCCGCTGCACATCTTCGAGCCGCGCTATCGGAAGATGGTGACCGACTCCCTGGCCACTCATCGCACGATCGGGATGGCGCTCCTCCGGCCGGGCTGGGAGGAGGGCTACGAGGGAAGCCCTGCGATCTACCCGATCGGGTGCTTTGGGTCCATCGCCCAGCACGAGCGCCTCGATGACGGACGGTACAACATCGTCCTGCGGGCTCAGTCGCGCTTTCGCGTTCTCGAGGAGCACGAAGGAGAGCCCTACCGGCTCGCCACCGTCGAGACGCTGCCCGACGCCACGGGAGATGCGGACACCCTGGACGGTCTGCGCGCACGCGTCCTGAAGACGATCGCCCGCGCTGCGGATGGTCCGAAGAACCTGGTCCTCCAGGGCGAGCTGCCCCACGACCTGCTCGTCAACGCCCTCAGCCAGAGCCTCGGCCTGCGCCCGGTCGAGAGGCAATCGCTTCTCGACTGCCACACCCTCGAGGCCCGCTACGGCCGCCTCATCGAGATCCTCGACTTTCACATCCTCGAGGGGACCGCGGGCGGAAGCACCTCGATTCACTAGGAATCACTGATCCCCGCGACCTTTCCGGGCCCGGGTGCGTCCAAGGGGGTGTCAACGGCAACGTCAAGGAGGTCTGGATGAAGCGTTCCATCGCTCGGGTGCTCGGTGTCTTTGTCGCTCTGGTCGGCCTCGCGTTGGGCTCGGGAACCGTGCGGGCCGGGGAGACCCACGGCGACGACCAACACGTCGAGATCGACAAGAGGGTCGTGAAGAACGTCAGAGTCGTGGCTTTCGGGGGCCACAGCTTCCTCGGGGTCGGCCTCGAAGAGGTCGGGGGCGCTTCGGAGGGCGCGAAGGTCAAGAGCGTGCGGCCCGAGAGTGCGGCGGCCGGCGCGGGCATCGAGGAAGGGGACGTGATCACACGCTTCGACGGCGAGAGAGTGCGCAGCGCGCGTCAGCTCGGTCGCCTCGTGGGCGAGACCCCTCCGGGCCGGGAGGTCGCGATCGAGGTCCAGCGGGGTGATGCCACCCGGACGCTCAGCGCGACGCTCTCCGAGGGTCCCCACGGGTTTCACGGCGGAGACAGGAGCGCACAGGTTCACCTGGGCCAGGGAAGCGCGTTCGTGCCCGGCGGGGAAGACTTCGACATCGACATCGAAGTGCCCGAGCTACTGCACATGCGCCGCGGCGAAGGCCCCCACGTCCTGCGGTGGCACGCCGAGAAAGGCCACGACTTCACCGGCGCCCTGTTCGCCCCCCGCCCACGGCTCGGGATCCGCTTCATCGAGCTCGGGGACCAGCTCGCCAACTACTTCGAGGTGGCATCCGACGACGGCATTCTCGTGACCTCGGTCGAAGGGGCGAGCCCCGCGGCCGCGGCCGGGATCAAGGCGGGTGACGTCCTCCTCGAGTTCGACGGGACGCCGATCCGCCATGGCCGGGATCTCCAGAAGAAGGTCGGCAAGGTCCAGGGTGGGGGGACGGTCGCAATCAAGCTGCAGCGCGACGGCCGACCGATGGACGTCCAGGTCACGCTGCCGGAGCCCGAGGAGCAGAGGCGGCCTCACACGGCCGGCGTCAGCCTCTAGCATCCTCGTTCTCGTCCACGATGTCCCGTGGGCGGGAGTCGCCCGTCTTGTTCGTGCTCGTCGGGGCCTCGATGGCAGCCGAGGTGAATGGCTCGAGCGACAGCACCAGCAGGGTTCCCCCGGCCACCAGGGCCGGGGCGAGCAGCAGGTTGGCGAAGGGCACCAGCAGTCCCACCATCCCGGCGAGGCCAAAGCCCTGGCTCTCGGCCCGCCACTGGCGGTGCCAGCGCCAGCGCTCCTTGAGCGACATCCCCCGTCGCGTCAGCGCCGGATCGGTCATCTGCAGCGCCACCGCCCGGCCGCCCCACATGACCGCGAGAACGGGACCGAGGATCGGAATGAGC
>CAXMOH010000257.1:0-4305 GCA_964194855.1 uncultured Hyphomicrobium sp. | reverse complement strand
CCGAGAAGACCTCCTGGGCGCACCTCGACATCGCGGGACCCATGTTCCGGGACAAGGACTGGAAGTACTACGAGACCGGCGCCATCGGCTTCGGCGTGAAGACGCTGGTCGACTTCTGCGAACGCTTCCGCGAACCCCTCGCCTGAGGCCCGTCACTCCCTCCTCAGCGCCGTCATGGGCTCGAGGCGCGAGGCGTACCAGGCCGGGTAGAAGCCGAAGCCGACCCCCACGAGGAGGGCCACGACGAGAGCGGCCACCAGCATCAGGGGGTGCGTGGCGGTCGGCCAGCCGGCGAAGCCCTGGATGAGCAGCGAGCCTCCGAGCCCCAGGACGCTCCCCAGGACGCCGCCGGTGAGCGTCAGGAGCGTGCTCTCCACGAGGAACTGCGCGGCCACGTCGCGCCGGCGTGCGCCGAGCGCCCGGCGGAGTCCCACCTCTCGAGTCCGCTCGGCGACGCTGGCGAGCATGATGTTCATGATCCCGATCCCACCGACGAGGAGCCCGATGGCGGCCACCGCGCCGGTGACCACGTTGAAGACCCGCTGCGCGCGCTGGCGTTGGCGCAGGATCTCCCGAGGGACCACGATCTCCACCCGGGCCTCCCCGGTGGTCCGGCGGAGAAGGGCCTGGGCCACGGCCGCCGCCGGGACCACCGCCTCTGGGGTTTCCACCCGGAAGACGATCTCGTCGACACCGTCCGGGCGAGTGTCGAGACCATGGTCCAGGGCGGGCAGGGGCACGATGACCGAGCGGTTCAGGTCCCGCGAGCGGACGACGGCGCTCTGTCCCCGGGGGGACGAGCGACTCTCGAGGATCCCGATGACCTGGTACCACTCGCCGCCGATCCGCACGGTCTCGCCCAACGGGCTCCCGAGGGGGAATAGCCGCGCCGCCACCGACGCCCCGAGGACGGCGACTCGCTTGCGGTCGGACACGTCGAGGTCGGCGAGGAATCGGCCGCGGGCGAGGTCGAGCCGCGCCGCCTCCCGGTAGGACGGCGTGGCCCCGACGACGGTCACCGCCGCGGATCGGCTGCCAGCCTCGGCGGACAGCTCGGCGACGCGCACCGGGGCGACGGCGAGCACGCCGGGGACCACGTCCCGAATCGAGTCGGCGTCCGCGGCCCGCAGCCCGGCGCCGGGCTCTCGGTCGTCGGCGGGGCGCGTGCGCACGGTCACTGTGTCGATCCCGAGCGCCTCGATCTGAGCCAGCGTCTGCCGCCGCGCCCCTTCCCCGACCGAAGACATCGCCACGACCGCGGCCACGCCAAAGACGACACCCAGGACGGAGAGCCCCGAGCGCAGCTTGTGCAGCATCAGGCTGCGCAGGCCAAGGCGAACCAGGAGAAGACCGGGCATCACGATCTCAGCCATCGTGTGCAGCGATGGCGGTCCCTGCACGGGCTCGTCGTCATGAGGGGCGCTCCTCCTTCTCGACGCGTCCGTCTCGCAGGGTCACGAGGCGCTCCGCACGCCGGGCGAGCGACTCGTTGTGGGTGACGAGAACGATGGTGGAGCCCTGTGCATGGAGCTCGTCGAGGACGGCCGCGATCTGACCTCCGGTCGCGGAGTCGAGGTTGCCGGTGGGCTCGTCGGCCAGGAGCATCCGAGGCTCCACGACCAGAGCTCGGGCGATCGCCGCCCGCTGAGCCTCGCCTCCCGACAATTCCGAGGGGCGATGGTCGGCGCGCTCCGCCAGGCCGACCCGCTCGAGCGCGTGGAGTGCCCGCGGGCGCCACTCCCCCGGGGGGCGCTCCCCGTACTGCATCGGGGTCTCCACGTTCTCGGCGACCGAGAGATGGGGGAGCAGGTGGAAGGACTGGAAGACGAAGCCGATGGCGCGGTTGCGGAGACGCGAGAGGGTGTCGTCGTCCAGCTCGGCGACGCTCGTCCCCTCGAAGAGGTGCTCTCCCCGCGTCGGGCGATCGAGACAGCCGAGGATCGCCAGGAGCGTCGACTTGCCCGAGCCCGAGGGGCCCATGATGGCCACCTTCTCTCCCGCGCGTACGTCGAGGCTGACGTCGGCGAGAGCGGCCACCTCGGTCGAGCCCCGGGTGTAGACGCGCGCGACCCGGCGCAGCGAGACGAGAGACGACGCGAGACGCTCAGGACCCGGGTTGGCCACTGAAGTCGGGGATGGCGGCCCTTGGGTCGCGGAGCAGGACCCGCTCGCCGGGAGCCAGGCCCTTCTCGACGACCACGAAATCCGCGTTGGAAGGCCCGAGCACCACCTCGCGTTCCCGCGGGTGCCGCGCCGCCGGGTAGACCACGTGGCGCCCTTCCTTTTCGAACACCGCCTCCAGCGGGACGAAGATGGCGTTTTGGCGTTCTTCGACCAGGATCTCTACCCGGGCGGTCATGCCCGGTCTGAGGCGGGGCTCGGACTCGTTGATCTGGACGGTCACGGCGAAGAACTTGGCCCCGCGCCTCTCCTTCTCCTCCCGGGCGAGCGTCCCCACGAGGGTCACCTCGCCGCTCAGCCGGAGGTCGGGATAGGCGTCGACGCGGACGCTCACGGCTTGATTCTGCTCCACCTTGTGGATGTCGGTCTCCCGCACCTTGGTCTCGACGACCGTCTTCGAGATGTCGGGGAGAATGAGAAGAGGCTGATTCGCCCAGACCTGGTCGCCGACCTGGGGCCGGCGACGCTCGGAGCCGAAGAAGACGTCCTTGTAGACGACGATGCCGGGCACGTCCGCCCGCACCTCGCACCGGGCGAGCTGCTGTTTCGCCAGCTCGAGCTTCGCCGAGGCCTCCTGGATGCGGCTCCGGGCCGCGGCGATCGTGGCCTCCTTCTGGGCGAGCCGGTAGGCGTTGGCGCTCCGGAGCTGGCGGAGCGTCTCGCGGCTGGACTGGACGTCGGAGCGGGCCTGGGTGAGCTCGAGGGGCCGACCGAAGTTCAAGAGCGCATCCCTGCGACGGTGGCTGAGGATCAGCTCCTCCGCGGCCCGATCCCGCGCCTGCTCGGCGCGCTCCAGCTCGGTGCGCGTGATGAAGCCCTCGGCCAGGAGCGGGCTCAGGTCCTCGAGCTGACCCTCCGCGTCCTTGAGCTCCCGCTCGGCGTTGGCCACCGCCGCTTCGGCCTCCTCCTCCTTGAGCTGGCCCTTGCCCTTCTGGACGTCCTGGAGCTCGAGGCCGGTCTCCTCCACCCTGAGCCGGGCCGCCTGCAGCTCCTCGGCGTTTTGCAGGCCCTGCAGCTTCAGGTCCTCGCCGGCGGTGAGGAGGTCCGCCTGCGCCTGGGCCAAGAGGGCGTGGCTGCGTCGGATCTCCTCCTCGAAGGGCGCGGCGTCGAAGAGGATGAGCAGGTCGCCCTTCTCCACCAGCTTGCCCTCCGGGGCGAGGGCGACGATCTTGGCCTGGTTGCTCTGGATCTGCGAGGCGTAGGTCACCGAGCGCAGGGCCTCGAGAGTTCCTGTCTCGATGACGGCGACTCGAAACACACCCGAGCGCACCTCGGTGGCGGCGAGAGAGTGGTCCTGGCGCACGAGCGCCGACGACAGCGCGACCAGAAGAACCAGCAGCGCCGCACCCACGAAGAGAGCTCTCAGCGGTCGACGTCGGGCGGCGTCGGCGAGACCCGTGAGATTCTCGGAGGTCCAGTGGTCGCGCTTCAGCCACGGACGGACCGCGCGGGCCCCGTCGCCGGCGGCGCCGACCACCGGATCGAGCCGAGCCCTCAAGGTGCTCAAGGCGCGAACTCCGTGTCCACCGAGAGCGTCCCGGTCGCCCGCCGGAGCTCGAGCCGGGCCACCGCGTAGCTCGTGAGGAGACTGACCAGGGCGGAGCGGGCGACCACGTAGTTGCTCTCCGCGTCCACCACGTCGAAGTTGCTGGCGAGACCGCGCTGGTATCGCAGCACCGCCAGGCGGCGCTGCTGCTCGGCGACCCCGACCGACTGCAGCTGGACCACGACACTCTGCCGGATGCGGTCGAGGTCGCGGGCGGCGAGGTGGACCTCGCGCTCGATCTCGAGAACGATCTGGGCCACGGCGCGCTCGCTGACCTGGACCGAGATCTCGCTCACCGCACGGTTGGCCTTCTGGGTCGTTTGCCGGAAGGGGTAGGACGCGCTGATGAAGAACTCGATCTGGCGATCCCGCATGCCGAAGGCACCGCCGAAGGTGCGGCCGAATCCGAGCTGGGTCACCCCCAGGTTGAGGTCCACCTGGGGCAGCAGGTTCTGCCGGGCGAGGGACGAGGCGCGGCGGGCGTCGCTCACCCGATCCCGCGCCTCCTTCAGCTCGAGGCGGTGCTCGAGAGCCTGCCTGACCAGCATCTCGACCGGCTCCTCTTCTTCTTCTTTGGG
>CAXMOH010000256.1:0-4280 GCA_964194855.1 uncultured Hyphomicrobium sp. | reverse complement strand
CTCGCGTATCTGGCGCGGGCCGACACCATTCCACACCGGACAGAAGGTGAGACCGCGCTCATCGAAGAGGTTCCGCCCGAGTGTCGGCGGATTCTCGACCTCGGCACCGGTGATGGGCGGCTGCTGGCTCTTCTGCTCCTGCGGTGCCCGGAAGCGAAAGGCCTTGCCGTCGACTTTTCCCCGACCATGATCGCACGTGCCAGTGAACGATTCGGTGGGAATGAGCGGGTTCGTGTCATCGAACGCGATCTGGCGCTGCCGCTTCCCGATCTGGGAGCTCAGGACGCCATTTGCTCGAGCTTCGCCATTCACCACCTCTCCAATGAGCGCAAGCGGGCTCTCTACGGGGAATGCTGGGACATCCTCGAGCCCGGTGGGGTGTTCTGCAATCTGGAGCACGTCTCGTCCCCGACGCCCCGGCTTCACGAACGATTCCTCCAGGCCATCGACGGCCAGGAGGATTCATCGAACATTCTCCTCGACGTCGAGACGCAGTTGATGTGGCTGCGAGAGATCGGTTTCGAGGATGTGGACTGCCTTTGGAAGTGGCGGGAGCTGGCCCTCCTCGTGGGAGTGAAGCCGACCGCCTGATCGGTGGGCTCCGATCAGCTCTTGTCTGATCCGTCGGGACGGAAGACGCGCTCGAGAGAGATGGCGCTGCCGCCGTCGTCCACCAGGATGGTGACGGTCAGCAGTGTCCGGTCGGGCGCCAGATCGAAGATCTCCTCGACGTGGACCCCATCGTCGTGCCAGGTCTCGATGCGGAGCAGCCCTTTCTCCCAGCGGGTCAGGCTCTCCGACTCGCCGTTCGTGGACCGCACCCGCGCCCCGTCGGGGCGGAGCGAGCGCACGCGGCCATCGTCGTCGTTCTCCCGGATCAGGATCAGCGAAGGGCGCTGGGCGATCGAGAGTCTGTCCGGCAGGTCGAGAACGTGCTCGAAGGCCGCGCGGGACTGCGAGCGCGACGAGGGGTACGAGCTCCCCTGGGCGAACGGGTCGTCATTCACGCCGGTCCCCGTCATGCCCGGCGTGGTGATGTCGATGCCGGGGCCGGTCGGCACTTTGCCCTCGCCTCGATCTCCCGGGACGCCCGGGGCGGGAAAAACCGGCGGGTATCGGCGGTCCCGGCCGGTCTGCATGCCCCTCATGGCCTCGCTCACCTTGTCCCCGGGGTCGTCGCTCAGCTTGGGATCGAGCTTCCAGTGTCCGGTGAGGCTGACGCTCGGCGGCGGGGCCGTGATCGGGGGCCCTCCCGAGGGCTCTTGCGCGAGAGCCGCGGGCGCGACCAGTACCGCAAGGCCGACGGCCAGGGCTCGCAGTCTCATGTCGTCCTTCTCCCCTCTCATTGAAGATGACTCAACCAACGGAGATGTCAACAGATATCTGCGGGAGCTGGTGGACAACGTCGGGATCGAGCCGGCGCCTGCCGATTGAGCATGAGCCCCGGGGGAAGCCAGGCAGATCGACCCGTTGCTTCGGCCGACGCCATGGCCTTGCCTGCGATAGAATCGCCTCCTGCCTTGCACAGCAGAAGGAGACTGGATGATCGGCCGCACGCTGTCTCACTACCGCGTCCTGGACAAGCTCGGCGAGGGCGGGATGGGTGAGGTCTACCAGGCCGAGGACACCCGCCTGAAGCGCCAGGTGGCGCTCAAGGTGCTGCCGGAAGACATGGCGGGGGATCCCGAGCGGCTCCGGAGGTTCCAGCGGGAGGCGGAGGTCATCGCCTCGCTGAGCCACCCGGGGATCGTCACCATCTTCTCGGTGGAAGAGGCCGAGGGTGTGCACTTCCTGACCATGGAGCTCGTTTCGGGCCGCAGGCTCGATGAGATGGTTCCGCCTGGCGGAATGGCACTCGAAGACTTTGTCGAAGTGGCCGTCCCTCTCGTCGAGGCGCTGGTGGCGGCGCACGAAAGGGGGATCACTCATCGAGACCTCAAGCCGGCCAACGTCATGGTCACCGACGGCGGTGTCGTCAAGGTCCTCGACTTTGGACTGGCCAAGCTCCGGCAGCAGGACAGTGTCTCGGAGGGGACCCAGTTGCCCACCGAAGCGCTCACCCAGGAGGGACTGGTGCTCGGTACCATCCCCTACATGTCGCCCGAGCAGCTCGAGGGCCGACAGGTGGATCACCGCTCGGATGTCTTCTCGGTGGGCGTCGTCCTCCACGAGATGATCACCGGCGAGCGCCCCTTCCAGGGTGCAAGCTCTGCCTCCCTCGTCAGCGCTATTCTCCGCGATCGACCCGAGTCGGTGGGCCGGCTCCGTGTCGACGTCCCGCCGGCGCTCGAGCGGATGATCCTGCGTTGCCTGCAAAAGGACCCGGAACGGCGCTTTCAGACGGTCAAGGATCTGCGCAACGAGCTCGAGGAGCTGCCCACCGCCCCCGAGGAGGCTGGGGCGAGCCGAGCGCGCTCGATTGCCGTGTTGCCCTTTGCGGACATGAGCCCGCAGAAGGACCAGGACTACTTCTGCGAAGGGATCGCCGAAGACATCATCAATGCGCTGTCGAAGATCGGCGACCTGCGCGTCGCCTCGCGCATGTCCGCCTTTCGGTTCGCGAGCCGCACCGCCGAGCCGGCCGAGGTCGGTGAGCGTCTCGATGTCGAGACCGTGCTCTCGGGCAGCGTCCGCAAGGCCGGCCAGCGGGTGCGGATCAGCGCCGAGCTGGTCAACGCGCGAGACGGCTACCAGCTCTGGTCCGAACGCTACGACCGCGACCTCGAGGACGTCTTCGAGGTGCAGGACGAGATCTCCAGCAACATCGTTCGCGCCCTCGAGGTCACCTTGAGCCCCAAGGAGAAGAAGGCGATCCAGCGGCAGGCGCCGGTGAACTTCCGGGCCTATGAGTTCTATCTGCGCGGGCGCAGCCTTTTCCATCGTGGGATCAAGGCGGCGCATGCTCAGGCCCTCCAGATGTTCGCTCGTGCCATCAAGATCGATTCCGGCTTCGCAGCCGCGCATGCCGGGATTGCCGACGTGTCCTCTTACGCTCGGATGTACTACGGAGGCAGCGAGACCGATCTCGAGCGGGCCGACGAGGCCAGTCGAAAGGCCCTCGAGCTGGCCCCCGAGCTGGCCGAGGCTCACGCCTCCCGCGGCCTGGCCCTGTCGTTGCAGGATCGACACCAGGAGGCGGAAGAAGCATTCGAGACCGCCATTCGTCTCGACCCCCAGCTCTTCGAGGCCCACTACTTCTACGGCCGCAGTTGCTGGCAGCAGGGGAAGCTCGACGAAGCGGCCCTGCACTTCGAGCAGGCGACGAAGGTGCGACCCGAGGACTTTCAGGCGCCCTGCCTTCTGGGCTCGGTCTACAACGGCTTGGGACAGCCGGACAAGCATCGGGAGTGCATGCGTCGCGGGTACGCAATCATCGAGAAGCACCTCGAGCTCAACCCGGACGATGCACGCGCTCTGTACCTCGGATCCGGTTGTCTGATCGTCATGGGGGAGACCGAGCGGGGTCTCGAGTGGGCCTCGCGGGCCGTGACCCTCGACCCGACCGACACCGGAGTTCTCTACAACGTGGCTTGCACCTACTCCGAAGCCGGTCGGGTGGAAGAGGCCATCGACTACCTGGAGAAGGCCGTCGCCGCAGGCTTCTTCCAAAAGGAGTGGATCGTCAACGACGGCGATCTCGACCCGCTGCGCGAGCACCCCCGCTACAGGGCCCTGATCGAAGGAATGGGCTGACCGCTAGACCCCGGCCTCCTTCAAGGCCTTGCCCGCGATACGGGCGATGAAGATCGTGACCAGCACGGTCGCGGCCAGCCCGACGATCCGAAGGGCCAGTTGCAGGGTCTCGACATCCTCGCTGCCTGCTGCGGCTCCCAGGCTGCTTCGGCCCAGGAAGCCGATGTACACATACATGAATGTGCCGGGCGTCATCCCTATCAGGCTCGCCACCATGTATTGCCAGAAGGAGATTCTCGTCAACCCGTATGCGTAGTTTTGAAAGCTGAAAGGGAACACGGGCGAGAGTCTGGTGAGGAGCACGATCTTCCATCCCTCCCTGGCCACCGCCTTGTCGACCGCCGAGAATCGAGGCTTCGTCTCTATCCAGCTCTCGACCCGTCGCCGTGCCAGATGCCGTGAGATCAGGAAGGCGAGCGCCGCTCCCATGATGGCGCCGGCCAGGACCGAGGCGACGCCTGGCACGAGGCCGAACGCGGCCCCCGCCACCAGGGTCAGAAGCGATCCCGGAACCAGCAGCACCACGGCCAGGGCGTAAGCCACCGAGTAGAGGAACATCCCGGCCGGCCCAAGCTCTTGCACCCACC
>CAXMOH010000255.1:0-1964 GCA_964194855.1 uncultured Hyphomicrobium sp. | reverse complement strand
CGCCCGTGAGGAAGCTGGGCTCGGCCGCGATCGCGGCGAATCCGGTCTCGAGCAGGATCCGGCCCGCCGGCCCCGTGGTTGCCTCTTCGGTCCGAAGCGGACGGGTCTGCGCATCGGCCAGCGCAGTGGCGGACATCAGACACACGATGGCGCCGGTGGCGACGAGCCATAGTCTCAATGGAGGAGTTCGCACCGAGCGCTTATACCCGCCGAGCGCGGTGACCGCAATCCGGCGGTGCCCCGAGCGCGGCCTTGGGCGGGCCCCGAGGAATCCTGCCCATGGGTCGAGTGCAGTCGGGCAGCTCCTCTAATGTCCGGTGAAACGGACCTCTTGGGGCAGCGGGTCGGCATAGACTCTCCTCACGTCACCCGCATGCCGTGCCGCTGAGTCACCGTCTCTCCCCCGCCGGCCGGCGTCACGGGTCTTCTCTCCCAGGGAGTCGCCATGCTGAGCCTGAAGAACGTCCGGGATGATGACCTTCTCCGGCAGCTGTCCCAGCTCGTGGGGCAAGCCCGGGGGGTCGAGACCGATGTCGTCGCCCACATCGGCGAAATGGAGCTGAGACGGCTGTACGCCCGAGAGGCCTGCTCGTCGATGTTCGAGTACTGCAGACGGGTCCTCGGTCTCAGGGAGAACGAGGCCTACCTGCGCATCACCGTGGCCCGTGCCGCCCGAGAGAACCCCGTCCTGCTGGACATGCTCCGCGACGGCCGCCTTCACCTGAGCGGGATCGCCCGGCTGGCGCCGCATCTGACACGCCAGAACTCGGACGCGGTTCTGAAGCGGGCCTCGGGAATGTCGTATCGGGAGATCAGGGAGCTCGTCTGCGAGCTGGAGCCGAAGCCCGACGTCGCACCAACGATCTGGAAGCTCCCCTGTCGTTCCTCGTCCACGAGTGTGGCTTCCGCGCAACTCGGTGCGCACCGAGTTGAGTCGTCCCGACTCAACTCGGAAAAAGGCCCTGGCCCGGCCCGCCTTCCACTGCTCGAGCCCCTGGCCCCGGACCGTCACCTGGTGCGCTTCACCGCCAGCACCGAGCTTCGAGAGAGGCTCGAGCGCCTGAAGGCCCTCATGCGCTCCTCGGTGCCGGACGGCGATCTGGCCCGGATCATCGACATTGCCGTCACCGAGAAGCTCGAACGGGTGGAGGCCAAGCGCTTTGCCAAGACCAAATCGCCCCGAAAGGACCTCGCCGAGATCGACACCACTCCCTCTTCACGCCACATCCCGGCCCCGGTAAGGCGAGCTGTCCACGACCGCGACGGAGGCCGCTGCGCCTACAGGGACAAACGAGGCAGACGCTGCGCCAAACGGCACGACCTGGAGTTCCACCACAAGGAACCCTTCGCCCGCGGCGGCGACCACAGCCCCGGCAACCTGACGCTCATGTGCAAGGCGCACAACACGCTCCTGGCCGAGCAGGACTACGGCAAGGACGTGATGGCCCGGTTCCGGGCCTCTGCGAGCCGTTCGGCGGTGCCAGTGGATGCATACGGGGCTCCCATTGCCGTGCAGCCCCGGTGGCGCTCTCCTGGCTAGTGCTCCAAGGTCCAAGGGGGAACGGTTTGGGGGCCACCCGGTTGCCAGAAGCCTTCTGGGAACAGGCAGACGCCTGTGAGCCTCTGATTCACGGCTCCACCCCGGCGCGCCGCAGCATGGCTCTGTAGCGTGGGTCCTTTCGTGACGGATCCAGGAAATCCATCTCCTCGAGAATCATGAACTGAGGGTCGATCCTTTCTGCGCGTTTGAAGGCCTCGTCGAGGTTGCCCAGGCCTGCGTAGATTCGCGCGATGGCCCAGTCCTTCTCGGGCATGCTCAGCTCTGCGGACGACTCCACTTTCTCGATGGACTTCAACGCCTCGGTGGTGTGGCCCGCCAGAGCGTGAACGTACCCCCCGAGGATCAACTTATTGACCGGCGACTTCACGAGCTCGAGCTCCTCGAGCGCCTGATCGAACAGGCC
>CAXMOH010000254.1:0-3363 GCA_964194855.1 uncultured Hyphomicrobium sp. | reverse complement strand
TCCAAAAAGGATGAGGCGACCAGACCCGGGGTCGTAGGCCAGGCTTGCATAGCGGCGTGCCACCGGATCGTCGCCCTGGGTCGCGAGTGGCCGCCAGGTCGGCGTCCCGGCGACACCGCTCGTGTCCTCGAGGACCCACAGGTCGTCCCCGTCCGGCCCTGTCGTGCTCGAGGCACCTCCGAAGACGAACAGCCGATCGCCCTGCATGTCGTAGGCGGTCGCGTGACCGAAGCGCGGGGCGGGCCCCGAAACGGAGAGGCTGATCCACTCCGGCGGTCCACCGAGACCGTTGGCGTTTAGCAGAGCCCAGGTGTCCCCGGAAGGTGTGTCGCAGTCATCCGCGCAACCACCGAACACGATCAGCTCGTTGCCAGCGGCGTTGTAGGCGGCGCCAGCCTGGAAGAGCGCTCCGGGGCCTGCTCCAGCGATCGGCAGACGGTGCCACTCCGGCGCGCCGCCGGTCCCGCTGGCGTCTGTGAGGATGAAGAGGTCGGTGCTCCCCGCGCCGGTCGGCGTCTCTCCACCGTAGACGATCAAGCGGTCGTTCGTCTCGTCGTACCCGGCGGCTGCGCCCCACCGGGGTCCAGGTTGCTCCCCAACCGCGCATACGGGGAGCCACTGCTGGCCCGTCGTCGAGAGGGCGATCCCGAGGTACAGGTCATGCGTGACGGTGTCACCGGCATCGGGGTCGGCGCTCTGCCAGGTGAGCACCGGCGGTGAGCTCACGCCGGCGGCGCCGTCGGGAGGCGACCGGCTCGAGTGCACCGCAGGCGGGAGATTGGGCCCATCGTCGTCCAGCAAGCGTACGGTTGCCTCATCTCTCCCGAGCGTCGCCTCGACCGGGTTGCCGAGAAGGAGCGCCGCCTCTTCATCGCCCTCCGGCACCCAATCTCCAACCACGGGCACGAGGACGGTTTCCGCCGTCTCTCCGGGCCCGAACTCGAGCGTCCCGAACCGGCGGCGATAGTCGCAGGGGTTCGTCGCTGTTGTGTCGCTGGTGACGAAGTCCACGGTGACCGGTCGGGGCCACGGCTTCGACAGGCGCACGGCGAGGCTGGCCCCGGTGAGCCCCTCGTTCCCCTCGGCGACACTCGCGTCCTCGGCGTCCACCACCGGCGGGGGCTCGGCGAGGACCGTCACCCGGACGTCGTCGCTCGCCGTGAGTTGGCCGTCGTTAGCGCTCAGGCGGAGGTCGAAGACACCTTCTCCGGGGAATGTGGCCTCGGTGACCGGGCTGGTCGGCTGGGCGAAGCCCACGCCCGCCGGGCCGCTCACGAGACTCCAGGAGACGGCCGGAACGGTGAGGAGACGGCCGTCATCCGAGACAGAGCCTTGAAGGGTGACCGTGCGGGCCGGCAGCGTGAGAGAGACGTCCGGCCCGGCGTCGACCACCGGCGCCTCGTTCGCGGATTCGACGACGATCCGAACCTGATCGGACGCCGAGAGCTCTCCGTCGCTTGCAGTCAGCCCCAGAACGTAGTCACCTGGGGACGCGAAGGTGGCCTCGGTATCCTCAGTAAGAGCGGACGAAAACTCGACGTCCCCGGAACCCTCGACCTTGCTCCAGGTCACCTCGAGCTGGCCGGAGGGGAGTCCGTCGTCTTCCACGGCTCCGTCCAACCACACCGCCGTTCCGAAGGCGATTCCGTGATCCGGCCCGGCATCCACGGACGGAGGCTGGTTGGGCGAGGTGAGCGAACCTTCGACGAGCCAGTGGAAGCCGGACGGCAACCCCCCGGCCTCGCACACGTCCAACGCCGCAACGGCCTGGGCTTCGACCGAGGCGCGGTCCTTCTTGCTGCGCGAGTGCGCCACGGTCACCACTCCACAGCCCCTCGCCATTGCGTCCTGATACGAGGCGGTGGCCACGATCAGGTAGACACGTCCGTCTTCGGGGCCCTGCCGCTCGGCGCGAAGGTACAGATCGGGCGGGTCGAGCTGGCCGTCGTGGACGGTTGATCCATCGCCGCTCCCATCGTCGGGCTCATCCGAGTAGATGACGATCTCGACTGCCGCCCGCCCGCGGCACGCCTCCCCCGGGTCGACGACGAGGCCTACGTTCACGAGCGTGTGGTTCGGCGGCCAGAGCTCGTTCTTGGCCACCGAGACGAACGGCACACCGCCCGTCCCCAGGGCGTCGGCGCAGGAGGTGGCCTCCGCGCTCGTCATGTTCCCCCCCGCTCCGGGTGCCACTGGGGGCGGCGGCGCCGGGGGTGCGGCCGCGACGGGAGCCGTGGCCAAGGGGCCTGGGAGAGTCAGGGCCGCGATCAGCACGCGTGCAACCCGCTGGCGCATGCGGCGCGGGCAGAGCGTCGACAGCGTGGCTTTTGTTGCGGGACTTCTCCCCGACCTGCTCATGACGCCCTCCACCGCCCGGGCGTTGGGGAGGGCAACGGCCCGTCGGTCAACTCATTCCGGATGTAGCGGCGAGCCTATGTCCGCCACACGAACCGTGTCAAGAGTCGAAGTGTATATTCGGTGGCGAGCCGGGAAGCCTGGACCGGGCTCTATTCGATATGCGGTCACGGAATAGTCAATCCGGTCTCCGCCAGCACGACACAGTGGCTAGAAGCCTCCTCCTGAAGTGGCACCGCTGCACCGTGCCTGGAGACAGTAGACCGTCGGCCTCTCGAGCAGCCCGACAACTCGGAGTGGGGCCGTTCTCGATCTGGGCGAGCCAGTGGTACTGATCCGTCCGCGGAAGCGTGATCAGGGCGTCACGACGGGGGGCGTGGGCTTGGCCGGCTGTGTCAACGGGTACTCTCGGTCGTAGAGCTCCAGCTGGCGCTTCTTCCAGACGGCGCCCTCCAGGAAGACCGGGTGCGGCAGCGTCACGTCCCAGGAGCCCAGCTTCTCGAGCATCGCCCGGGTGCGGTCGAGGTTCTCCAGGGCGAGGTCGTTCTGCTCGGAGATGTCGCTGGGCAGGTGGTAGAGCATGGGCAGGCGATCGGGGAGGCGCACCAGCTTCCAGTCGCCGTCGCGGAGGGCGGCGCTGATCGTGAAGCGCCAGCGCATCTGGTCGTGGGGAGGGCCCTCGGCCGCTCCGGTGAGGTATGGAAGGAGGTCGACGCCATCCAGCTCGTCGGCCGGCGTGACGCCGCCTCCCGCGGCGCTCACGAACGTGGGGGTGAAGTCGAGCGCGCTCACCGGGCTCGTGAACGTGGAGCCTGCAGGCAGAGTGCCCGTCCAGCGCAGGACGAAGGGCACACGCACGCCCCCTTCGAGGAGGATGCCCTTCTGGCCATTGAGCGGCGCATTCAATGAAGAGTTGGATCCCACTGGGCCGCCGTTGTCGCTGATGAACGCCACGAGGGTGCGGGAGTCCAGGCCGGAGCGCTCGAGCGCCTCGAGGATCCTCCCGAC
>CAXMOH010000253.1:0-11100 GCA_964194855.1 uncultured Hyphomicrobium sp. | reverse complement strand
CGAGAAGGCCCATCGTCTCAAGGGCGAGAGCAACGACCGGACATACCGGCTCGGCGACCGGGTGGAGGTGCAGGTCGTGAAGGTCGACCTGGACAGGCGCCAGATCGACTTCGCGCTGACGGACGTCCTGGAGCGGGTGGGGGCCGGGGGTCGCGGCCGCCCCCGGGCCAGCCGTCCTCGGGGGCCCCGCCGGCGATGAGGGTTCCGGCCCGGTTGTGGGTGACGGCCCGCTCCCACTAGAATACCGAGGCCGAGCGACACCCCGGCCAACGACGGAGCACAATCGTGACGCCAGCACAGAGACCGACAGCCCGTCCCGGAGAGACACGGACGGTGGCCCTGAACCTGAGCCCGAAGGAACTCGTGTTCCTCCAGAAGGTCACGCGCCAGGAGTACCACTTCATCACGGACGACGAGCAGCAGGCCCGCCTCGAGCTGCGCGACAAGCTGGTGGAAGCGGCCTTCGACCAGGCAAAGGGCCGTGTGGTTCTGACCCTCTCCCGCGACGAGCTGCTCTTCCTGATCAAGGTCGTGCGCGAGAACTTCTCCTTCATCGCCCGGGCGGAGAAGGAGGCCCGGCTGGCGCTGGCGGCCAAGCTGCACAAGACCGCGGAGTCGGTCTTCGGTGTCGCCACCCGAACGGGCTGATCCTCCGCTGCGTTCCTTCATCGTCGGGACCGCGGGTCACATCGACCACGGCAAGAGCGCCCTGGTGCAGGCGCTCACGGGCACCGATCCCGACCGGCTGAAGGAGGAGCGCGAGCGCGGAATCACCATCGACCTGGGCTTCGCCCACTGCGACCTGGGAGCCGATGTGGTCGCGTCCTTCGTCGACGTTCCCGGCCACGAGCGATTCGTCCGCAACATGCTTGCCGGGGCGCACGGCATCGACGCTCTCGTCCTGGTGGTGGCTGCGGACGAGTCCGTGATGCCCCAGACCCGGGAGCATTTCCACATCGGCCGCCTGCTCGAGGTGCCCAGGGGTCTGATCGCGATCTCCAAGTGCGATCTCGCAGACGAGGAGACCCAGGCCCTGGTCGAGCTCGAGACGCGAGAGCTCGTCTCCGGATCGTTTCTCGAGGGTGCGCCGGTCTTGCGTGTGTCTGCTCGTACCGGGGAGGGGCTGTCGGAGCTCAAGGCCGCTCTCCTTGCCCTTTCGGCCGAGGTTCCCTCGCGTCCTCACGACGGTCTTCTCCGATTGCCGGTGGACCGCGTGTTCTCCATGCGCGGCTTCGGCACCGTCGTCACGGGAGTCCTCGTGGGCGGTGAGCTGTCGGTCGGAGACGAGGTCGAAGCCCTCCCGTCGGGGCATCGAGCCCGTGTGCGGGGGTTGCAGGTGCACGGAGAAGCGGTGGATGTGTCCCGCGCCGGCACCCGCACAGCGGTCAACCTGGGGGGGGTCGAGGTCGAGGACCTGGGCCGCGGCGAGGTCCTGATCGCCCCGGGGACGATGATCGCCACGTCCATGATCGACGTGGAGATTTCGCTCCTCCCTTCGGCCCGGCCGCTCGTCGAGGGAGCACGGGTGCGGGTCCACGTTGCCAGCGCCGAGGTGCTGGCCCGGGTGCGGCTGCTGGGCACCAGGAAGCTGGAGCCTGGGGCGAGTGCCCTCGGGCAGCTCCGTCTCGAGGCGCCGGTGCTGGCAGGACGGGGCGACCGGCTGATCCTTCGCTCGTACTCGCCCATGGCCACCATCGGAGGAGCCCGGGTCGTGGATCCCGGACCTCCTCGTCGCAAGACCGCGGATCGGGCCGTCGAGCGCCTGCACGCCGCCACCCGATTGGACGAAGCGGCCCTGGCCATGGTGGAGGAGGCGGGCCGGGCGGGTCTCGAAGCGCCGGCGCTGGCGGGGCGACTCACCGTTCCCGTGCAGCAGCTTCGACCGGTCCTCGAAAGGGCTCCGGCGATGGTCACCCTGGGCAGAGAGCCGTCCGTGGTGCTGTCCCGCGTCGTCCTCGACCAGCTGGGGGAAGAGGTCGTCGAGACCCTGGGCCGCCGCCACCGAGAGCGGCCCCTCGAGGCCGGGATCCCCCGGGAGGAGCTTCGGAGCCGCGTGTTTGCCACCGCCCCCGGAGCGTCCTTCGAGCGAGTGCTCGAGGAGCTCGAGAGCACGGGGAAGGTGAGGCTGGCGCCCGACGTCATCGCCCTGGCCTCTCACGAAGTGCGCCTATCGGCTGGTGAGGAGGAGGCGCGCGAGCTCCTTCTCAGCGCCGCCAACGCCGCGGGTCTCGCCGGGGTGGACGTTCCCGCCGTGGCCGAGCGGAGCGGCAGGGACGCGGCGCTCCTCGACCGAGTGGCGCGGGTTCTCGTTCGCGAGAGCCTCCTCGAACGGGTGGGCCGAGGGCTGCTCGTTCACCGGGAGATCCTGGACGCGTTGAAGAAGGACGTCCTGGAGCGCTGGCCGCCGGGCTCGAGGCTCGACGTGGGCGGATTCAAGGAGCTGACCGGGCTGTCGCGCAAGTACGTGATTCCCCTGCTCGAGTATCTGGACCGCCAGCGCGTCACACGGCGCGCCGGCAACGACCGGCTCATCCTTGGGCGATGACTGGCCGGTCCCGGAAGCGGGCTAGAATGGAGCTGGCATGACGGTCCCGAAGGACGCGAACAAACGGCGGGCAGGTGGCGCGATCCGCGTCCCGTTCGTGAGGCGATGCGAGCTCGACTTCGGAGACGACAGCTCCGGCGATGCCTTCATCGTGAACATCAATGTGCTGGGGGCCTACCTGGCTCACGAGGTGATGCCCGCCCTCGGCCGGGAAGTCGTCTGCCAGTTCCAGGTGCCGGGCCGCGAGGGCCATGTCCGGATCCCCGGCGTCGTGGCCTGGACCAATCCCTCTCAGGAGCACCCGGTCCACAGCCTCCCGCCCGGCTTTGGCGTGGCTTTCGGGGACCTGAGCGAGGAATCCCGAGGCCGGATCGAAGAGGTGGTCTTCGACTACCTCGCCCGCCAGAAGACGTAGAAGACGGACGTAACCCCCGCTAGACGAGGAGGCCGATCGGCTTTTCGAGGAGCCGGCGGATCTCGGCCAGGAAGCGGGCGGCCAGCGCTCCGTCTACCGCACGGTGATCCACGCTCAGCGTGAGCTTCATGCGGTGCCCGATCTCGATCCGGTCTTCCACCACCACCGGCTCTTTCCTGACTGCGCCCACGGCGAGGATGCAGCTCTCCGGAGGGTTGATGATCGCCGTGAACTCGGTGACGTCGAGCATTCCGAGATTCGACACGGTGAAGGTCGAACCTGTGAACTCGTCCGGCTTGAGCTTGCGCTCACGGGCCCGCCCGGCCAGCTCCTTGATCTCCCGTGAGATCTCACCCACGGTCTTGCGGTCGGCATCCCGCACCACGGGCGTGATCAGCCCGTCGGGAATGGCGACCGCGATGCCGACGTGGACGCCGGCGTGGGTGACGATCCTGTCATCGGCCCACGAGGCGTTGACCAGCGGGAAGCGGGCCAGGGCCTTTCCACAGGCCTTCACCACCAGGTCGTTGAAGGAGACCCTGATCTCCTCCGCCTCGAGGATTTGCTTCCTGAGCGCGACGGCCCGGTCCATCGCGACGTCCATCGTGACGTAGAAGTGGGGTGCCGAGAACTTGCTCTCCGAGAGCCGGCGGGCGATGGTGCGCCGCATGCTGGAGAGGGCGATCTCCGTCCCAGGCACGACGGCGGGAACGGCGGCCGCCGCCGGCGCCGTGGGCCTGGACACAGGCACGGGCGAAGCGAGGTAGCCCTCCACGTCGCGCTTGATGATTCGTCCCCCGGGTCCGGACCCCGAGATCGTCTCGAGGGGGACGTTGCGACGGGCTGCGATGGCCCGAGCGAGGGGGCTCGACTTGACCCGCTCGCCGGGGGCACCCGTCGGAAAGCTCACCACCGAGGCGGCTACGGATGCGGCCGGTGGTGCAGGTGGAGAAGCAGCGGCAGCCGGCGGAGGCGGGGCAGGTGCAGCCGGTGCTGGCGACGGCGGCGCCGGCTCCGGCTCCGGGGCCCGCTGCGCCTCGGCCTCGGCCTCGGCAAGGAGCGCCGAGATGTCCTCGTCCGCTTCCGCAATGACTCCGATGAGCGTGCCGACCGGCGCCTTGCCCCCGGCCTGGACGAGGATCTTCCGGAGGATGCCCGTGCCCAGGGCCTCCATCTCCATGTTTGCTTTGTCGGTCTCGATCTCGGCCAGGACCTCCCCGACCTTGACCGCGTCGCCCTCCTGCTTGCTCCAGCTCACGACGCTGCCCTCTTCCATGGTGGGAGACAGCTTGGCGAGAACGACCTTGGTCACCATTGGCTACCGCTCCTGAAGAAGATCGCTCCCACGCGCGATCACCGGTAGAGCACCTGCTGGACGGCGTCGACGATCTCCTTCGGCTGGGGGAGGAACGCCTTCTCCAGCTTCTTCGAGTACGGCATCGGGACGTCGGCCGCGGTGACCCGCAGGATGGGAGCGTCGAGGTCGTCGAAACAGCTGCGCTGGACCCGGTCCGCGATCTCCGCGCCGAACCCCGCGTAGCGCCATCCCTCCTCGATCACCACGCAGCGGTTGGTCTTGCGCACCGAGTCGAAGATCAGCTCGTCGTCCAGGGGCCGGAGCGTCCGGGGGTCGACGACCTCGGCCTCGATACCGTTCGCGGCCAGGAGGTCCGCCGCCTCCAGCGCCCGCTGCACGGACCGGCTCCAGGCCACCAGGGTGACGTCCTTGCCCACGCGCTTCACGTCCCCGAGACCCAGCGGGATCGTGTAGTCCCCTTCGGGGACCTCGCCCTTGAGGTTGTAGAGGACCTCGTTCTCCATGAAGATCACGGGGTTGTCGTCCCGGATCGCGGCCTTCAGAAGGCCTTTGGCGTCTGCGGGCGTCGAGGGCATGGCCACGACCAGGCCGGGCACATGGGTGAACCAGCTCTCGAACGCCTGGGAGTGCTGAGCGGCGACCTGGGCGGCGGCCCCGGAGGGGCCTCGCAGCACCATGGGGCAGCGCACCTGGCCTCCCGACATGTACCTGTACTTGGCGGCGTGGTTCACGATCTGGTCGAGGGCGAGAAGCGAGAAGTTGAACGTCATCATCTCGGCGATGGGCCGCATGCCGACGAACGCCGCGCCCACCGCGACACCCGCGATCGCCTCCTCGGCGATAGGCGTGTCTCGCACGCGCCACTCCCCGAACTCCTGGATCAGGCCCTGCGTGACCTTGTACGGCCCCTGGTAGTGCCCAACCTCCTCGCCGATCAGGAAGACGGCAGGGTCGCGGCGCATCTCCTCGCCGATCGCTTCGTTCAGCGCCTCGCGCATGGTGAGTGTCGCCACGACTCAGCTCTCCACTCGGGCGGGGCTCCAGGCCGGGAGCTCTTCGGGCACGCGGTCCTCGGCCACCGACCCGCGCCAGGCCGGGTCCTTGTCGGCTGCGCCGGCGTTGATGTAGGGCGAGCGGACGTAGACGTCCTCGAACAGCGTTTCCGGGTTCGGCCAGGGACTCTCTTCCGCGAAGCGCACGGCATGGTCCACCTGGGCGATCACGTCCTTGTCCATCGCCGCTAGCTCCGCTTCCGGCACGGAGTGGCTCTGCCGGACGTACTTTGCGAAGCGGAGGACGGGGTCCTGGTTCATCATCTCCTCGACCTCTTCCCGCGTCCGGTACTTCCCCGGGTCGGACATCGAGTGCCCCCGGTAGCGGTAGGTCTCGGCCTCGAGCAGCGTCGGGCGCTTCTCCGTCCGGGCGCGCTCGATGGCTTCACCGAGGGCGTGGCGCACGGCGAGGAGGTCCATCCCGTCCACGTCGGTGCGGGGGATCCCGTACGCGCTGCCCCTCTGATACAGGTCCTTCACCGAAGAGGCCCGGTCGATCGAGGTGCCCATTCCATATCGGTTGTTCTCGATCACGAACACCACCGGCAGTCCCCAGAGCGCGCTGACGTTGAGGGCCTCGTGGAACGCTCCCTCGTTGACGGCGCCATCGCCGAAGAAGCAGAGAACCACTTGATCCGTTTCGCGCAAACGAATCGAATAGCCCATTCCGGCCGCGATGGGCAGGTGCCCTCCGACGATCCCGTCTCCGCCGAAGTTGCCCAGCGGGACGTCGTAGAAGTGCATGCTGCCGCCCTTGCCCCGGCTGATGCCGTCGACCTTGCCCAACAGCTCGGCCATCAGCAACCGCGGATCGGTCCCGCGGGCCAGGGCGTACCCGTGATCCCTGTAGGAGGTGACGAAATAGTCGTCCGGCCGCAGGAGGCCCAGGGCCCCCACGGCCACGGCCTCCTGGCCGATATAGAGGTGGAGGAAGCCGCCGATCTTGCCCTCCACGTACAGCTGGGCGCAGCGCTCCTCGAAGCGCCGAATGAGGAGCATGGTCCTGTAGTGTGCCAGCGCCTCGTCCCTGTCCATTCCGGTTATGGCATACCCCCCCCCGCCGCGTGATGGGCGAAACTCCATATTTACAACGGATTACCCGCCACGTCAACGAAACTGCGGCGGGCCTCAGAGGACGAGGGCGGCGCCGGCCGTGAGGACGAGGCCGAGGGCCAGCATGCCGAGCAGCGAGAGGGCAAAGGTGAGCTCAGCCTCGCCAGCTCCCGGCGCGCCCGGGGCCGAGCGGCCCTCGAACAGGGCGCGGACATCAGGGCGAAGCATGTAGATCAAGACGGTCATCGAGGCGAAGGTGAACGGGCAGATGAAGAGGCCGAGCACGGCGGCCACTATCTGAAGGTGGCGTGACCAGCCCGCGCGTCCTCGCAGACCCACGGCCATGAGGCCCGCGAAGGCCCCGAGAACGAGGCCCGCCCCACCGGCGAGAATCCCCCCGGCAGTCCTTTCGCCCAGGCCCATCGCCACTGCGATGCCGAGGGCGACGGACATCGGAGCCAGAAGCGCCCAGAGCAGCGCCAAGGTGGTGACGGTGGGGGGCAGCCCGGAGGGCTGGGGCGGCCGGCTCGGTCCCCCCCGGCGGGGAGGCAGCCCGGCCGGCCCCCTGCCCCCCGACCGTGAGGCAGATGGAGACAGTGGAGCGGTTCGCGACGCCGAGGGCCCAGGTGCGGCAGCTCCGGCATCGACATCGGCATCACCAGGGAAATCCAGGTCGTCGGGGCCGACGACCACGGTGGCCGCGATCTCGGGCAACACCTCGAGAATGGTCTCGCCGATTCGAATGGTGTCTCCGGGGCGGAGACGCGATCTCTCCAGCTTCCGGCCGTTGACGAACACGCCGTTGGCGCTCCCGGCATCCCGAACGACCAGGCCCATCTCGGTCTCCTCGAGTACGGCGTGTCGCCTCGAGCACCGGTCGTCGTTCAGCACGATGTCGCAGGACGGGTCGCGGCCGATGACCGCCACCTTGCCCGTCAACTCGACCTCGTGCGGTTCGCCCTCCGGATGGGAGATCTCGAGCTTCATTGTCATTGCCGATGGTACGCGCTGGGGCGGGATTTTGGCAGGGGTCGACTTCGAGCCGGGGGGCCGTGTAGCATCGGCGGAAAGCCTTGGAGACAGGAGACATGGCGCCAGCAGATCGGCACGACCGCAAGGCCCGTCTCGGGGAAGTGCTGGAGATCCTCCGTGGGACTGCTGCCCCCGAAGATCGGGATCTGGCCCTGAGCTTTGCTCCCCTGGTCTTCCAGGACATGCCGGTGCGCATCGCCCTGAACCTTTCGGCCGAGGCGGTGGCGGCACGGATCCTGTCGCATTTCCGTTTCGTCGCCCGGGAGATGCCGCCGTCTCACCAGCTCTATCGCGGTCTCCCGGGGATTCACGTGGCGGTGTGGAATCCGGAGGAAGAGACGGCGCGGGCGCTGGGGGGCGGGGCGGGTCTCCCCGTCCAGACCACGGTGGTCCAGACCCACACTCTGGACAAGCCCTTCATCTTCGACAGCCTGAAGAACTACTTCCAGAGGGCGGGCATCCGTGTCTACGCGGCCGTCCACCCGATGTTCACCGTGCGGCGACAGTGGGAGAAGGTCGTCTCTTTTGGCGGTGTCCAGGACGAGGGCAGCCGGGAGAGCTACACCTTCTTCCAGATCGAGGCGCTGGAGTCCAGGGACCGGCTCCGGCGGATGGAGCACGAGATCGTCTCCATGCTGAAGGCCGTCATCCTGGCCGTCGACGACTTCGGCGACATGCAGCGCTCCGTCCGCGACGTCCTGGGCCGGATCCACAGTCCCCGGGACGACGCCGCACAGCTGTCCTCGGCCAGCGCCTTCATCGAGTGGCTTCTCGAGGACAACTACATCTTCATGGGCACGGTGTCCTATAAGGTGGGGCGGGACGGTCGTGCCTTGCGTGTGGACGAGTCTGCCAAGGGAGCCTTCGCGGACCCCACGATCCTGCCCATCGTGTTCCCGGGGGTGGCCGAGCACGTCGAGACGCACATGCATCCGGGGACCGGTGACGGCCGCATCATCGACCTCAACTTCTGCACCGGCGCCGGCACCATCTACCACCTGGATCCCCTCGAGGACCTGACGCTCAGGGAGTGGGACGAGCAGGGCCGTCTCAAGAGCCTGCTGTTCGTCCTGGGGCAGTTCGCCCGCGGTGCTTTCGCACAGCGCGCCGACGCCATCCCGATTCTTCGAGAGAAGAACCAGTGGCTGCTCGAGCGCTGCGGGGCCGCCCGCCACTCCTACGTGTGGCGCCGGACTCGCGCCACGTTCAACCAACTCCCCAAGGCGGAGCTGATCTACGCCGACGTGGCCGACATCAAGCGCATCATCGACCGCATCGTCCACGTTGCCAGTGACGAGGAGATCATCGTGCTGGGTCGGCAGGGGCCGGGGTACGAGACCCTGTATGTGGCCTTCTCGAAGCTCAGGTACTCGTACCGGACGGAGCGGGACCTCCGCCGGGCCCTCGGCGAGGCCTTCGGCCCGGTCGCCGTGGCCACCTCGGTGAGCGCCGGTGCGGTGAGCGTCCTGATCTTCTATTTCGATTCCGCCGCTCTGGACCATCCGCTGGACATGGCCGAGGCGCAGAAGGTCGTCGTCTCCCTGGTCACGACCTGGGAGGACCGGATCTCGGAGGAGCTGGAGCGGGCCTTCGGTGAGAGAAAGGGCCGCCGGCTGCTCCGTCGCTACGTGACCTCCGAAACGCGCAGCGGCCTCTACCGTGCGGTGACGGCGCCGGCGGACGTCCCCGCGGACCTGGAACGGATCGAGCGGCTCGAGACTCGTCTCGACGTTCGGATCGTTCCGCGGACCGAGAAAAGGGTCACCGTCATCCTCTATTCGGTCCGATCCCTGGATCTCACCGACATCCTGAAGACGATGCAGAACCTCGGGCTGACGGTCGTCGAGGAGCTGTGCATCCCGCTGACCCTGCCCGACGGGCGGCGCTGTCTGCTCTATCGGTTCCAGGTCGAGGCGCCCGCGGAACGGATTGCCGCGTTGCTCGACGCAGAGGGCCGGGTCGCCGAGGCCCTCCGCGCACTCGACGAGGAGCGGGCCACGGACGATCCGCTCAACGCGCTCATCCTCTCGGCCGGCCTCGGCTGGCGGGACGTCGAGGTCCTGCGCACGCTGCGCAACCACCTGCTGCAGATTCGCACCCAATGGGCATCAGAGACCGTGAGCGGGGTGCTCGTCCGCAACGCCGAGGTGGCTCGTACCCTGCATCGAGCGTTCGCCACGCGGTTCGATCCTGCGCTGGGCGCCGATCGCAAGAAGCGGATCGAAGAGGCGGAAGCCGGGTTCGAGGGGGCGCTCGAAGAGGTGCGGAGCCTCACCGAAGACGAGATCCTCCGGGCCCTCGGCAACCTGGTCCTCGCCTCGGTCCGGACCAACGCCTACCAGCGGCCCGAGCGTCCGGTGTTCTCCATCAAGATCGAGAGCAGCAGGGTGGAGGGCATGCCGACGCCGCGGCCGATGTACGAGGTCTACCTGCACTCGCGCCGCCTCGAAGGGATCCACCTTCGGGGGGGCCTCATCGCCCGTGGCGGCATCCGGTGGTCGGATCGTCACGACGATTTCCGTACCGAGGTCCTGGGCCTCATGAAGACCCAGATGGTGAAGAACTCGGTGATCGTGCCAGTGGGCTCGAAGGGCGGTTTCGTGCTCAAGGGCGAGGTCCCGCTCCGTCCGGCCCTCGACGAGTACCTGGTCGATCGCTACCGCGAGTACGTGTCCGGCCTGCTCGACGTCACCGACAACCGGGAGAACGGGCGCATTCTCCACCCGCCCGAGGTGGCCCGCCTCGACGGCGACGACGCCTACCTCGTCGTGGCTGCGGACAAGGGAACGGCGCATCTCTCCGACACCGCCAATCTGGTTTCCTCCCAGTACGGCTTCTGGCTGGGGGACGCTTTCGCGTCCGGCGGGAGCGTCGGGTACGACCACAAGAAGATGGGAATCACCGCGCGGGGAGCCTGGGAGTGTGTCCACCACCACTTCCGCACCCTGGGTCTCGAGATCCAGAAGGACCCCTTCACCGTGGCGGCGATCGGGGACATGGGGGGCGACGTCTTCGGCAACGGGATGCTCCTCTCGCCCGCGATCCGCCTCGTCGCGGCGTTCAACCACGTCAACATCTTCCTGGATCCGAATCCCGATCCGGAAAAGAGCCTCGCCGAGAGACAGCGCCTCTTCGAGCTGCCTCGCTCGAGCTGGCGCGACTACGACAAGGCCCTGATCAGCAAGGGCGGCGGGGTCTTCGATCGTTCCGCCAAGGCGATCCCGATCTCGGAGGAGGTCCGCGCGCTCCTCGAGATCGAGACCAGGCTGCCTTCCGGCGAGGAGGTCGTCCGAAAGATCCTCACTGCCAGTGTGGACCTCCTCTACAACGGCGGGATCGGAACGTACGTCAAGGCCGCGGCAGAGGAGCACGTGGAGGTCGGTGACCGGTCGAACGACAGGGTGCGGGTCGACGCCCGCGACGTTCGCGCACGGGTCGTGGGCGAGGGCGGCAACCTGGGTCTTACCCAGCGGGCCCGGCTCGAGTACTGGGCGTCCGGCGGGCGGATCAACACGGATGCGGTGGACAACTCGGGAGGTGTCGACGCCTCCGATCACGAGGTGAACATCAAGATCCTCCTCGACATGCTCTCCAAGAAGGGCTTGATCGAGGGGCGCAAGGAGCGCAATCGGATCTTCCTGGAGATGACGGACGACGTGGCCGATCTGGTCCTGGCCGACAACCT
>CAXMOH010000252.1:0-3031 GCA_964194855.1 uncultured Hyphomicrobium sp. | reverse complement strand
GCCCTTGTAGTCGACCTTCACGCCCTGGCCGTAGCGCTCCTTCTGGATCGCTCCGGCCCGGACCGCCGCTTCCGCCGCCACCGCCACGTACTGCCAGCTCAAGAGCTTTGCCCTCCGCAAGGGTGATTGTAGGATGGCGGCTTCAATGACCCAAGCTCTCCCGCCCCGAAGCGCAGCCGTGCTGCTCGGACTCGTCCTGGCGCTCGCCGTGTTCCGACTGGGAGCGGTGCCTCTGCTGGGCCCCGACGAGCCACGCTACACCCGGGTCGCCGTGGAGATGCACCGGGCCGGCGAGTGGGTGACGCCGACGCTCCAGGGAGAGCCCTGGCTCGAGAAAACGCCTCTTTTCTACTGGCTCGCCGGGGCGGCGTTCTCGGTGCTCGGGGAGACGGAGGCCGCCGCCCGCATGCCTTCGGTTCTGGCGCTCGTGGCGCTGGTGGGGCTCACCGCGCTCGTCGGGGCGCGCCTGTGCGGCACGGCGGCGGGCCTTCATGCGGGCTTCGTCGCGGGGACGTCGGTCCTCATGTTCGCCTATGGACGGGCGGCGTCCATGGACATGCTGCTCGCCGTCACGGTCACAGCGGCCATCGGGCTGGCCGGCCTGCGCTTTTTGGGGATGGCCGGGCCCTACGCCATCCCTGCCGCGGCAGCCTGCGCCGGGCTCGCCACGCTGGCCAAGGGGCCCCTTGGCCTCCTGCTGCCCCTGCTGGTCCTGGGGGGCTACGTGCTCGCGACACGGGAGTGGCATCTGGCCCGGGAGCTGGTGTCACCGCTGGCGCTGGGGGCGTTCGCGGTGGTGGCGGCGCCCTGGTACATCGCGATCCTGGTCGACCAGGGTCGGCACTTCATCGACGTCTTCATTCTCGACCACAACCTCCAGCGCTTCTCCTCGACGATCCACCACCACCCCGGCCCCTTCTGGTACTACCTCCCCATCCTCCTGGTGGGCCTGTTTCCCTGGTCCGGGTTGGCGGTGCCGGCCGTTGCCGGGATACGGCCGCGGGGCTCGCGCACAGACCTCTTCCTGGCTCTGTGGCTGGGGCTGCCGCTCCTTTTCTTCTCGATCGCCGGCTCGAAGCTGCCGGGGTACATCCTGCCCTGCGTACCGCCCCTCGCCATCCTGATGGGGCGGGCTGCCGACAGGCTCATTTCCTCAGAGCCGCGCGAGCGCTACATCTGGGGTCGGGTGAGCGCCCTCGTGGGCCTGATCCTCGGGGCGGTGATCGCCACGACTCCGGCGTTTCTCTTTCGTCTCCAGGAGCCCTTCTGGCGTTCCGCTCTCCCGGCGAGTCTCTGGGCGCTGGTGGTGACGTTCCTGTTCTCCCGGCGGATCGGAGCCGATCCCGCGGGCGCGCTCAAGCTCCTTCGTGTGGGTGCGGCAGGCCTGCTCGTGCTCGTGGCCCTTTCGGCGCCACCGATCCTGGAGCGGCGCGAATCCGGTCGCAACCTCTTCATCGACCAGGAGACGGGCCTCTCGAGGACGAACGGAAGCGAGGTGCTGGCCTGGGGTGCGCGACGCACGGCGTGGATGGCGGGCTACTTCTATAACGACGGTAGGGTCCGCGAGGTCGAGGGGGCCGGCGAGGTGCTGGCGGCGGCCTACGACGAACCGGCGCTCGTCGTGGTCGGACCCGCGGAGCGGCGGCGCCTCGAGGCCATGGGCTCGATCGAGACCGAGGTCCTGGCCCACGGGCCACGGGAGAACGTCCTGGTGCGTCTCAAACGGCGGGGGTCCTGAGCGTCCGAGACGGTATCGGGAGATTCTTCGCGCCATCTTCAACGTGGAGGCGCTCTGAATGACGGCGGAGGGCCCGGGGGACCAGGAGGGATGAGGCGGACCGACGGAATCAGGACGGGAGGTTCTTGAGCATGCGGACGACGGTTCCGCCCCTGGACGGGAACGAGTAGCTCACCTCGTCCATGAACTGCCGCATGAAGAAGATCCCGCGTCCGTAGGCCTTCAGGAGATTCTCGGGGGCCAGCGGATCCGGAATCTGGTCCGGTTTGAAGCCCTCCCCCTGGTCCTTGACCTGAACCTCGATCGAGCTGTCGGTCAGGGTGAACACGAGCTCCACGCGCTTCGACTCGTCTTGACCGTTGCCGTGCTTGATGGCGTTGGCGACCGATTCACGAACTGCCACCGCCAGGTAGTGGGTGGTCTCGTCTTCGAAGCCGACGATCTTGCACAGCTGGGTCAGGACGCTCTGCGCCATGTCCAACATCTCGAACCGGGAGGCGATGTCGAGCTTGACCGTTCGGCTGTCTGAGGCCTGGGTCATCGCGGGCAAGGGCTCTCAATTCATTGAACGGTATGCGGATGGGCCGAAAACTAGCATGGGGGGGTGGGGGCGTCAAGGCACGGACGGCGTGCTACCATCCCGTCGCAACCTTGAGAATCGAGCCTTCCCGAAGCATCCGCGGACGCTTCCGCCTGCCCGGCGACAAGTCGATCTCGCACCGTGCCGCGCTGTTTGGTGCCCTCGCCGAGGGGACGACCCGCGTCTCCAACTACTCTTCCGCCGTCGACTGCGAGTCCACACTGCGTTGCCTGAGGGCGCTCGGGGTGAGCATCGAGCGCGACGGCGCCTCGGTCACCGTTCATGGCCGCGGGCCCGAGGCCTGGACGGCCCCGGACGGGGACCTCGACGCCGGCAACTCGGGGACCACCCTTCGGCTGCTCACGGGGCCGCTGGCCGGCCGGCCCTTTCGGAGCGTGGTGACCGGCGACGAGTCGCTGCGACGCCGGCCGGCCGAGCGGGTTGCGGTGCCGCTCAGGGCCATGGGCGCCAGAGTGGACACCAGTGATGGGCGACCCCCGCTCGTCATCGAGGGCGGGGGCCTCCGGGGAATCACCTGGGAGCCGCCGGTCGCCAGCGCGCAGGTCAAGACCGCCGTCCTTCTGGCCGGTCTGCAGGCGGCGGGGACGACGACCGTGCGCGAGCCGGCTCCCAGCCGCGACCACACCGAACGAATGCTGCCGCTGTTCGGGGTGGCGGTCGAGCGGTCGGGGCTCTCGGCCACGGTCAAGGGC